>JBFMBQ010000326.1:0-16959 GCA_040755115.1 bacterium | reverse complement strand
TGACAACATGCGCCGCCAGCATACAGAGAAGATCAGGGATTTTTTAAGCGAAAAACCGCAGGGAGTATCAGTCGTTGCAATTGCAGCAGGGGAGGGGATGAAAAGGTTGTTTTTAAACCTCGGCGCCGCAGGTATTGTTGAGGGCGGACAGAGCATGAATCCGAGCATGGAAGAGATCTTAAGAGCAGTGGAAATGGCTCCCGGCGCACACATCATTCTGCTCCCCAACAATCCCAACATATTCCTCACAGCCGCAAAAGTCAGGGAAATTTCTACGAAAGAAATTCATCTCGTCCCCGCTGAAACGATGGCGCACGGCATCGCCGCAATGGTGGATTTTGACCCTGCCCGCCAGGCAGCAGAAACACTCAAGCAGATGCAGCAGGCGGCGAGTTCCATCTCCGTTGCCGAAATAACCCGCGCTGTGCGCAACTCCGCCACAGATGGCATGAATATCAAAAAAGGAGACATCATCGCAATCGTCGGTGATGAACTTGTCGCCGCCGCTGATTCCCTTTATCAGGTTATGGAAAATATCACCGGGCGATTCAAAGAACAGGGAGCGGAACTCATCACACTTTATCACGGAGAAGAAATTGATTTTATTGAGGCAGAAAAAATAACAGAACATCTGCGCGGGAAATTCCCTGATACCGAGTTTGAACTCCACAACGGCGGACAGCCCCATTATCTGTTTCTTGTTTCAGGGGAATGATCTTATAATAAAATTGGCAACGAGGCGTGAAATATAAGAGGTGAAGTCATTATGGCTCTGCTGGAAATAAAAAAGGACACCGACCCCGTCCTCAAAAAGCAGGCGAAAAGCATCAGGAAAGTGGACGACGCACTGCGGCTGCTCGCCCAGGATATGGTAGAAACGATGATCGCTGCCAACGGCGTCGGGCTTGCAGGCAATCAGGTCGGCTGCCTCAAAAGAGTTATCATTGTTATGATGGACGGCGCGCCGCAGGTATTCCTGAACCCGAAAATTGTGAAAAAATCACGCGAAGCAGTCCCGGATGACGAAGGCTGCTTAAGCGTTCCAGGCATCGCTGCAACCGTCTGCCGCCACGAATGTGTCAGGATTCACGCCCAGAACCTTGACATGAACCCCGTCCGCCTCAACGCCGAAGGCTTGCTGGCGCGAATCTTCCAGCACGAAATAGACCACCTCAACGGCATCCTCATCCTTGACCGTGCCGAACCCGGCACTATTCGGGAGATCAAACTGGAGACTGAAGGAGAAGATGAAAAAATAAATGATCAAAATAATTAAACTGTCGCTGCAAGGTATCTTCATTACAAAAGAAATGTTTGCTCAATTTTATGTGATGATTTAAAATGAATTAAAATAAATTTTTTCAATGGAGTTATACAGATGGCTTCAACAGAAAAAGTGTTGGAAAAACTGCGAAATATAGAAAAAGAAGTTAATGAGATCAAGGAAGAAATAAAAAAATATCTTCCAGAAAAAGCCTGCGTTCCCTTGCGGGGAAAATATTCCAATCTTAAAGGCATTAGTGAATCTGATTTCATCAAGGCAAAAAAAATCTGGGAACCGAAAAATACTTGAAATGAATTATGTTTTAGATACACATACTCTATATTGGTATTTATGTGACCCAGGGAAACTGCCAACCCAGGTGGATGAAATAATAATGAGCATGGATAATGGGGACGACAACATTGCAATTATTCCCACGATTGTTTTAGCAGAAATACAATATATTTTTGAAAAAAGGAAAGCCCCATTGAACTTACTGGAAGAGATAATCCATGAAATAGAAAAGAAACCGTTTTTTAAAATTGTCCCATTTAGCAGGGATCACTTGTTATTGCTTCCCAAACTTAGAGCAATCCGCGAAATGCATGATCGTATTATTGTTGCCATCGCTAAAGCATGTGAAGCAAAAATAATTTCCAAAGATAGAAATATAAAGAAATGGAAGAGCACAGAAGTAGTATGGTAATTTATGCCATACTTTCCATTGCCAAACACTATAAGTAATAGAACATCACAACCTTCCCTGATTACTTCAATTGGCAAATTATGCAAATGGTGAATTTATTATGAAACTGATCTTCATGGGCACGCCAGAGTTCGCAAGCACCAGCCTCCTCGCTCTGATTGAAAACCGTTTTGACCTCCTCGCCGTTGTAACCCAGCCCGACCGCCCCAAAGGGCGCGGAAAAATCCTCACGACATCGCCAGTCAAAAAAATCGCCACCTCTCATAATCTCCCCGTGTTGCAGCCCGAAAAAATCCGCCACATCAAAGATGAACTCGCTGACCTCGCGCCCGACTGCATCGTTGTCGTTGCTTATGGGCAAATTCTCACGGAAGAAATCCTTCGGCTGCCCCCCCTCGGTTGCGTCAACCTCCACGCCTCGCTTCTCCCCGCTTACCGCGGCGCATCACCCATACAGTGGGCGATCATCAAGGGCGAGACCATTACAGGCGTAACGACGATCAGCATGGATAAAGGCATGGACACAGGCAACATTCTGCTTCAGAAAAAAATCCCCATCGCGGCGGAAGATACCGCACGCTCCCTGCACGATAAACTCGCCGCAGAAGGCGCAAGTCTCCTCATTGAAACACTCCACGCATTGCGCGATGGCAGCATTACCCCCGCACCGCAGGATCACTCAAAAGCATCTTACGCTCCAATGCTCAAAAAATCTGACGGGCTTATCAACTGGGCACATTCAGCCGCTGACATAGTGAATCTCATCCGCGGCTGCGACCCCTGGCCATCCACTTTTACTTACCACGGCGCCGAGATGATCAAGATATGGAAAGCCGTTGTATCCGATGAGAAGAAGACAGATGCACCGCCGGGAACAGTCGTCAAAATTAATGCACACGCTCTTTATATCTCAACTGGTGAAGAAATAGTAGCAATCCTGGAACTCCAGCGCGAAGGCAAAAAACGCCAGGATGTTGACTCTTTCCTGAGAGGATATTCTATTAAAACAGGCGACAAATTTTCTTTGAAACAGACGGAATAGACAAGGTCAAAAAGATTAATCCGTGAAATCCGTGCCAAAAAAAATCCGCGCAAATCCGCGCAAATCCGCGTCAAAAAATTATTCATACCGCGAAACCGCTTTCAAATTATTAAAACGCATCCTCCACCACGGCGCTTATGCAAATGTCGTCTTGATGAAAACCTTGACCGACCCGTGCCTGCCGCCCGAGACGAAACGCAGCATCAACGCCCTCACTTACGGCGTTCTCAGAAATTACCTCTTTATAGATTTCGCCCTTCACCAGTCCGCAGCAAAGAAAAAAATGAAGATCAGCCCCGATGCCGCACTCGCCGCACGCATGGCGGTTTATGAGATCTTCTTTATGGACAAAGTCCCCTCTTACGCCGCCGTTGATGAATATGTAAAACTGGCTTCACGAACCGCCTCTCGCCCCGAAATCTCATTCATCAACGCCTGCTTGCGAAAAATCACCGAAACCGATCACCGAAAACTGACTGAAAAGATAAGCAGCCCTGCCGAGCGATTCGCTGTGGAATCCTCGCATCCGCTCTGGCTCGTGGAAAAACTGATCGCTTCTTATGGCAATGCAACGGCAGGAAAAATCATCGCCATCAACAATCTCCCGCTGCCGCTTTATCTGCGTGTGAATACTGTGCGCGCACAGGTTGATGAAGTGCTGACACATCTGCACGATGCGGGCATAGAGGCACGGTGTACGGAAGTGCCCCCCTCCTGCATTGAGTTGGCGCACGGCGAATCGTTCCCGACGAATGAGTATAATGAAGGCTTGCTTACGGCGCAGGATCGCTCCACGCAAACTGTGCCGTATTTTCTTGAACCTCAACCCGGCGATGAGATTCTTGATCTGTGCTGCGGCGCAGGACTCAAAAGCACGCACCTCGCAGAGTTGCTTAATGACGATGGAATGGTGGCAGCGTGTGATTTGTCGGAGAAAAAAATTAGCGCGCTGCGAAACAATGCCGGTCGGCTGGGACTGAACTCCATCCGCGCCTCCGCCGCCGATCTCCTCTCAAGACCAGACCTCGGTAAATTCAAAAAAGTCCTCCTTGATGTCCCTTGCTCAGGCTCCGCCTCTTTACGCAGACGACCGGAAATTAAACTCCGCTTCCGCCCCGAACAAATCACACGCCTCGCTGATCTTCAGTATGAACTCCTCTGCGCCGCCGCTGATTATCTGCTGCCCAGCGGCACGCTACTTTACTCCACCTGCTCACTTCTGCCGGAAGAAAATGAACATGTAATCCACCGCTTCCTCAAAGAACACCTGAATTTCCATGCACAGAAATTGGTATGGCGCCCCCAAACAAGTTTGGGGGTGGCACATCCTGTTTATTTAGACCGCAGCGAGGGAATCGTAATACTGCCTCACACGATAAACGCCTGCGGCGTTTTCATTGCCGCATTGCGGAAAGATTAAATTGAAAGAATTAACAGGAAATAATATTTGTTTTTATTTTTCTCTGCGCTCTCTGCGCCTCTGCGGTTAATATATTTTCTCGGCAATTTCTCTCAACAGCGCATGATTTTGAGCGTGCCCTGTCCGCACCGCAGTAATGTGAGCCTGAAGCCTTCCTTGCAGAAGCGCAAAATCGCCGATAATATCAAGCACCTTGTGCCGCGCCGGCTCCTCCGGAAACCGCAGTGGCGATGATGTGGCGTTCTCCTCAATTACAACTGCATTCTCATAAGAGCCGCCCCGCGCAAGACCCGCTTCAATGATCCCCTTTACTTCGGATGCTGTCGCAAAAGTCCTCGCCGGCGCGATCTCTTTCAGGAATATCTCAGGTGTTAATTCTACATGAAATTCCTGTTTCATAAAAGGAGCATCAGGATAGTCCATAAAATAACTGATTTTGAAGCCCTCGCATGGGCGGGCGGTGATTTTTATCTCTCCACTTGCAGATTCTATGGAGTGGGGAAGCGGAATAATTTTAATGTCTTTCCCCTGTTGTAATGTCCCCGTTTCCCGGATGCCTTCGGCGAAGGGCAGGGCGCTGCCATCCATTACAGGCGGTTCAGGGGCGGACAATTCTATGACGGCGTTGTCAATTTCCATTGCGTAGAGCGCGGCGAGAATATGTTCAATTGTGTAGATAGTGATGCTCTCAGAGGAAAGGTTTGTGCTGCGCGTGGCGGATGAAAGATTACGAAGCGCAGCAGGTATGGTTCTCCCATGATGTAAAAAAACAACCCCGGTATCCTCGGGCGACGGCAGCAGGCGCATTGAAACGGGGACGCCTGTGTGTATGCCGATGCCTTCCCAGAGGATTTCATCTCTAATGGTTTGCTGTCTTCTCATCGTCCTTGATGGCTCGTGCGCCGAAAACGATCCGCGCCGGATAGAAAGAGCCAGGCTCCGGCATTGTAACCACTCTGATTTCCCTTCGCTCCTCAGGCAGCATATAAAATGTATGAATTTTCAGCATATCGGATGATTTTGAGGCAGGTATCTCTACGAATTTTTCATCAATGAGGACTGTGCCTGAAGCAGGACCAGCGGCACTGAAAAAATAAACATCCACCCTTTCCTTTTTCTTTGAGTTGTTCACCACTTTCACTTTAATTTCATGCGTTACACCGTAGTTGCCGTCAAGTTTTCCATCAGCGGGGTAAAGCCCGCTGATGGGGTTTTCGCCTACACTTGTGTATAACCATTCGTTGCCGACCTCAAATGATTTTTCAGTGTAGATGAACGGTTTCGGGTAAATGCCGCGCGTCTGATACATTCCCGCATCCTTCATTGATTGAACCACTGTGGTTTCGGTTACGAATGAGTCCATAATTCGCGATGAAAACTGGATTCCTTTGCCTTTGACCACAGAAATCTCACACATTGCGCTGAGTGTGCTGCCTTTCGGGAAATTATCCCGATACAGAAGGAAGTAAGAATCAGGCGGCATCTCCCTGATGTAGCCTGTCCCGCTGGCTGCTGATTTCAGGAAATGTGCAGAAGTGTAGTGCCCTGCGCGCATCTCGTTGCTCGTTATCCCCGCCGGCGCACGGATAATGCGCACCTGCACCGTCTCGCTGTGAGGATTTCTGATTATAAATAAAAAGTGGAAACTAACATCAGATATGTTCTTGTGATGGGCAAGAAACCTGACCGTGTTCTCTTGCAGCAATTCCCCCTGAAATACGATTTTCGGGCGGCGTACCGATTCCGGCGAATTGCTGATGTAAAGATATTCAGGCACTTTCGTCTCTTCCACATCCACATTCTCCACAGTTAAGGTTATTTTTTTTGTTTCCGTTTTATATTTTGCACCGTAGAATCTTACGGGCACGATTAATTCCCTGAATGTCCCTTCGGGTAGTGCAGCAAAAGGAATCTCTTTCTCCCGCAACACGACACTATATTGTGCGTCCGTCTGCAAACGGATGTTTTCGGAGATACTCTGCAAAACAAGTGGATAAATGAAACTCCTTGGGACATTTTTACCTGTAACTTTCAGCGTAAGTCTATCAGGTGCGCCCCCTGCCGAAGCACGAGCAGCGGCGCCAATGACAACACCTTGACCGACAAAAAAAATCGCCGCTGAGATAAAAATAAGCAGCGATAAAACAGAAACTGATGACTTTTGTTGCTTTATGTCCATACTATTCATACACCATAAAAATCAGAAAGATCGGAGATGGGGAATGGTAGACGATTAAAGATGGAAGATGGGAAACGATCTTCTTCGTCTCACTTCTTCCGTCTTCCGTCTCACATCTTACATTTTCCGTCTTGCCCACTTACACACCATACGCTTTTTGAACCAGAGTCTTATTTCGGTATGAGTATATATTGTGAAGGCGCCGTCTCAGGCTGTAATGATTTTGCATCAGGACTTACAGGTGCGGGGGGGATGGCGGGCATGGTGATCTCTATTTCAAGTGCTTTTGTCGGTATGGTTTTTGGTTTTGGTTCTGTGAGTTTGGGCTGCACCGCCGATACCGGGATGCCTTCCGTGCTCGGAGACCAGATTGAAGTTGTATATCCCTGCGATTCTAACCGCGCTTTCTCGGTCTTCGCATGAGTGAGTCTTGTGAACACCCCGAGGACAACATAAAAAACGGGTGCGGGTTCAGTTTTTTCGTGAACAACAGCAGGCGAGAGCCCTTTGGATTTTAATTTACGCGCCGTTTCAATTGCTTCATCGTATGACAGGCTTGAAAGGACGACAAGGAAGAATCTGCCTTCTTCTTTGGGCGGCGCTGCGGTTTTCTTTGCAGTTGGTTCTGCGGCGATCTTGGCGGAAGGTATGGCGGGCAGCGTATAAACTTTCGGCGGCATGAACGGCGGCTCAAAATCTGCGGATTTAACCTTGCGGCATTTTGAAATGAGTGCGACCGCTTCCGCACGTGTAAGAGTGTTGGAAGGACGAAAAGTGCCGTCACCGTAGCCGTTTATCAGGGCGTATCCGTCAAGTGTGGGCAGTCCCCTCGTGCCGAGAAAAATGACTTTCTTATCTTCATCCAGTAATTTCCCCGTATCCTTGAACATCTCTTCAACTGTCGCCGAAGCGGTTTTTACGCCTTTGGATGCAATTATGCTTTTCAGTGCCTCCAGTCTCGTTACTGCACCGCTGACCTTGAGATTATCCAGATAATCAAGCGACATCCCCAGCGCGCCAAGCCGCTTTTTCATCTCCTGTATCTCTGCCTCCCTTTTTTCGGTGTCAAGCGATGTGATCCTGCCGAAATCAACAGCCGCATCCAGCACGATTACGCTGTCTTCCCCTGTAAAACGGTCCCCGACATTGCTTTCAAGCGTGCAGGCAACCGTGTATTTACTCGGCGGTGCGGCTTTCTCCGCTATCATCTGCTGCGTGATTTCAAACGCTTGCCACCCGGGTTCATCTATTGTCCTTGATAGTAATTTTATTGAATCTGATGACGACGGCTCGGTCATCTCAACGCTGATCGCCCCCGACACCGGCGCAAACATCTTAATTTCAAGTGATTTGCCGAACAGGCCCTCCAATTGCGTCGTGAACAGAAGCCGGTAAAATTCCGCGCGTTCAACAATGTCGCTGGGACGAAACTGATCTGCCGTCTCCTGCGGAAAGTAACCCGCCGCGGCAAGGTCGGCAACCGCGTTTTTATCCCAGTGCCCCTCCAGATCGGTATATCCTGCCCTCAATGGTATCCCCGCAAAAATCGCCTCCGGCTCAACTGTGAAATTCTCAAGCACGCGCAGCGGTCTCTCCTCTTCCACCGCCTCAGGCTCGGCAACCGGCTCAACAACTTTTTTCTCTTCCTCTATCGGTATCGCCGGCAGCGGCTCTTCAAATTTTTCCTCCTCTTCCTCTACAACGGGGGGCGGCTCCTTGACCTTTTCCTTCGGCGTGTATGCAACCGTCAGCGCCATCGGATTTGTGAGCGTGTCATTCTTGAACATGCCGGCTGCGTCTATCTCAATATTCTCCGCCGCAAAACTCCCCCCTATCGTTGCCGCCTTATCATTGTATTGCGTGCCCATATCGCTGGAAGACAGCCCCGTGCGCACTGTGTAAATTTGCGGCAGTGAATATTCAACCCCGATGCCCCATCGCGAGAAATCCTTTGAGAAATCGCCCTTCTTTGAAAAAACCGTCTTCTGATGACCTATGTGCACCACCGTGTTATCGTCCCAGTCGTAACTTGCAGTTAAATTCAAAATACTTGGTATTTCCTCATTCACAGTCAAATTTTGCGTTCCAACGGAAGAATTGGATGAAATAAGGTTAAGAAAGGCGATGCCGTAGGCGGTGCGGTTGCGCCTTGGGAATGCGATTCCGATGTCAAATTTAATCCCGGTGCCTTCATCCCCTGTCGGCTCTTTGAATCTGAACGCTGTAATGTTCACACCGCTGTATTTGCCGGGGAGGATCTTATCGCTTACAAGCGTGTAAGTGAGTGCATCGTGAGAAAAAGTTGCAGTCTCACGCGCCCTGAAAAAAGAAAGGGCATTCTTGTGAGGCGTAATCATAGCGAAACCCGTATGTTTGAAGGGATAATCGCCCCCTGAATCTATGAGAGAGAAAATGTATTGTTTCTTATCTGCGAAAGTGAACATCGCAGGATTCTGAAGGAAGCCCAAAGGGTCTTTGTCGCTTATCCCGGCGCCGGGACCAAGCGTGAAAGTAGCCGCCCCCATACTGTAGAACAAAGAACTTTCCATAATAGCATAAGAAAATGAGGGCAGAAGCAGGGGGAATAAGAGGCATAAAAACCTGGATATATTCAGCCTTAAACAAGTTGTTGAAAAACAGAATATTTCCCGCAAAGGCGCAAAGAACGCGAAGTAATTCATGTAAATTCGCAGAAAAAATCTGTGTCTGTCCGTGTTCATCTGTGGTTCAATGTTTTTATCTCATCTCCTCCGGCGCCGACAATCCAAGCAGTTTCAACCCGTTGCGCATCACATTGCGAACCGCCTCGCACAGCACCAGCCGCGCCTGCGATGTCTCCACATCGTCCGTTAATACGCGTATCTCATGATAAAAGGTGTGAAATTCTGTTGCCAATTCAGTCAGGTATTTGATCATCCTGTGCGGCTCGCGCGCCTCCGCGCTTGATTCCACTTCCCACGGAAAATCATCAACCAGTTTCATCAGGTACAACTCACGCGGTTCTTTAAGGAGTTCAGTGCTCGCCTTGTCCACATCCCATTTCAGCCCCGACTCCGCCGCCTTCGCTGTTATGCTGCAAATCCGGGCATGCGCATACTGGAGATAATAAAGCGGATTTGATTCCGATTTATCCCGCGCAAGTTCAAGATCAAAGTCAAGATGGCTCTCCCGCGCCCGCATCAGAAAGAAAAATCTCGCCACATCTTTCCCGACCTCTTCTATCAAATCGGAAAGCGTTATGATATTCCCCGCACGCTTGGACATCCTCACAAGTTCCCCGCTCTGCTTGAACCGCACCAGTTGCACTATCAGTATTTCAAGCGCCTCCGCATTGTAGCCGAGCGCCTGAACCGATGAGCGGATGCGGTCAACATATCCGTGATGATCGGCGCCCCAGATATTGATCAATATGTCAAAACCTCTGTCAAATTTATTCTTATGGTAGGCGATATCGGAGAGAAAGTAGGTCGGGGTTTCACCCCTTTTTTTGAGCACCCGATCCTGTTTATCCATAAACTGCGATGACTTGAACCATATCGCACCTTCCTTGCTGAAGATCAGCCCGCGCTGCTCAAGAAAAAAAAGCGCCTTCTCAAGCATCCCTTCCCTGTGAAGGTCGCTCTCCTTGAACCAGGAATCGTAATGAACCCCGAAATCGGCTAAATCCACCTTCTGCTCCTCAAGTATCCGATTCATCGCAATTTCAGTCAGTCGTGCAACTCTATTCTCTTCCGTAAGCGCAAGTAACTTATCTCCGTTCTCTGCCAGAACCTCCTTTGCATAGTCAATAAGATACGCCCCCGATAGCCCCCCTCCTCAATCGTTACCTTCTGTCCAAGCGCCTCCCGGTAACGGGCGTCAAGCGATCTGCCGAGATTCGTTATCTGCGTCCCGACATCGTTCACATAATATTCACGCTGCACATCGTAACCGCAGGCGCCAAGCAGATTGGCGAGCGAATCCCCGAACGCTGCGATCCGCCCGTGCCCGACCGACAGCGGCCCTGTCGGATTGGCGCTGACGAATTCTACCTGCACTTTATTATCTGCCCCGCCATCGGTGCAGCCGTAACTTTCTCCGCCCTTCAGCGCCTCAAGAAGATATTGGCGCAGCACCTGCGGCTTGATGCGGAAATTTATAAACCCAGGCGGCGCAACCTCAACCGCTTCCACAACCGGCGTATTCTTCAGGTGCGAGACGATGGACTCCGCCAGTTCCATCGTCGGGCGTCCGCTCTTTCCGCTGAAGGCAAACGCCACACTGGATGAATAATGCCCATGGCTCCTCGTCCGCGGCGTCTCAAGGGGAATATCTTCGGGCGCTATGGTCTCATCCACGAAGAGTTCTTCCTCCATCAATGCCTCAGCGATTGATTGCCTCAGCTCTTTTGTGATCATAATCTCGCAACCCTATCTTTCAAACAAAATGAAATTATAATTTACATCTCCCTCAAAATGCAAATCCAGCAACACCGACCTCTGAATTACAAATGCACAATTTATTATCCCCATTGACATTTGAACTTTGAAATTATTCCCTCTTTTCTCCTGTCCCCGTTAATGCTCCCTATCCACTCAACCTTCAACCCTGAACCTTGAACCCTATTCCTCCATTTCTCCCCTCTTAAGCCCAAACCGCTTCATCTTGTTATACAGCGTGCTGCGGTGGACTTTCAGAATCTCGGCAGTGCGCTTGATGTTCCACTCGTTATCATTCAACACCGTAAGAATATAATTCTTTTCCGCCTCTTGCAGGGACTCAATCTCTGATGGCGAGCCCGGTTCAGTCTCAGGCCCGCACTGGTTTATGTAATCAGGCAGGTCTTCAGGCGTGACCGTATCGTATTTCGTGAGCAGCACCGCCCGTTCAATCGTGTTTTCCAGTTCGCGAATGTTCCCCGGCCATGTGTAGCGCATAAGGTTTTCAAGCGACTCAAGCGAGATATGCAATACCCTCTTGTTGTTCTGTATGCTGAACTTCTTGATGAAGTTGTCAACTAACAGCGGAATATCCTCTTTGCGCTCCCTCAGCGGCGGCAACTGTATGCACACCACATTGAGACGGTAGTAGAGATCCTCACGGAAGGTTTTATTCTCAACCGCCGCCCTGAGATCAACATTCGTTGCCGCTACGATTCGGACATCAACCGTGATGCTTTCAACGCCGCCGATGCGCGTGATCTCTTTTTCCTCAAGAACACGCAGCAATTCCACCTGCGTCTTCAGGCTCATCTCGCTGACCTCATCCAGAAAAAGCGTCCCTTTATGTGCCACTTCAAACCTGCCTTTTTTGTCTTGTGCCGCCCCGGTGAATGCGCCTTTCTCATAACCGAAAAGTTCCGATTCAAGAAGCGATTCCGGCAGCGCAGCGCAATTGAGGGCGATGAACGCAAACTCCCGTCGCGGGCTGTTCCCATGTATGGCGCGCGCGATCAGTTCCTTCCCCGTGCCGCTTTCCCCCTGGATCAGAACTGTCGTGCTGCTGTTCGCCACTGTTTTAACAAGGTCAAAAATCTCTCGCATCTGATGACTCTTTGCAATAATATCCCCGAACTGATACTGTTGTGCCAGCGCACGCCGCAAAAGTATGTTCTCCTGCACCAACTGCTGATACTCAAGCAGTTTCTTAAGCGTCAGAAGCATCTCCTCCGGATTGAACGGCTTGACAATATAATCATAAGCGCCCCCCTTCATTGCGGTAACCGCTGTGTCCACTGTGGCATAAGCCGTCATTATTATCACCGGCACAAACTCGTTAACCTCGCGAATCCGCGTCAGCGTTTCTATGCCGTCCATCCCGGGCATCTTCAAGTCCAGCAGAACCAGGTCCCACCGTTCTTTCTCCATTTCCTCTAATGCCTTCTTTCCGCTCCCCACCGTGTGAACGAAGTAACCGTCGTTTGAAAGCCAGTCATACAACGCCATCTGCACCATCTCTTCATCATCAACAACAAGTATCCGTGCTTTCTCTTCCATCTATTCTCACCATCCTTAACTCGTTATCTTCACATCCCGATCACTCATCTCAAGCAGAAACCTACAAGAGCGGCACAACGATATTCCCTTTCGGTCAACACCTGCACCGTCCGCCGACACCGACATCGGACAGAGAAAATCTTTACAATGCGTCAAGCCGAAAGTGTGTCCCAACTCGTGTATTACCTCCTTAAGCACCCGCCGCCGCATCGTCTTTGCGAACATCTCATCCTCTGCAAGCCCATGCTTGAGACGATATGCAGACACAACCCCCGCCTTCCCCCCGAGTTGCGCCTCACCGATGATATGCGTAAGACACGGAATGAAAAGGTCAACATCCGTTATCGTCAGAGCCTTCTCCGCATCATCGGGCATCTGCCGAAGCGTCTCCTTTATGATCGGAATCGCATCATACTGGTTGCGCATCGGATGAAATGAACCCTCAGGCAGCCTGCCGTTATACATCACCTTCACCGGCAAGCCGAATACGACAGGCAATTTCCTTTTAGCATATTCAAGTATGCTCGCAGGCAAATCCCCAGCGCTGATTATATATATCACCTTTCGCTCTTCACCCTTTTTCCCCATTGCTTTCACTGATTTATTTTAATTAGTGTAAATTCGTGCAATTTGTGGTTCATATTTTTTGTCTGCCGTCTGCCTCATTATATTTTTTTCGGCAATCTTATAGTGAAAGTTGTGCCTTCACCCACCTTACTCTCTGCGGATATTTCACCCTCATGACGGGTGATTATGCCGTAAACAACCGACAATCCCAGCCCGACACCTTCTTCCCGTGTCGTGAAAAACGGATCAAATATCCTCTTCAAATCCTCCTGCGCTATCCCGCAGCCGGTATCGGCGAAGTCAATCCTGATGTGGTCCGGCATTGATAGTGTTGAATCATTTGCAAGTGTAACAGTCAAAGCGCCGCCCTCCGGCATTGATTGCAGCGCGTTGACGATGAGTGCCAGAAAAGCCTGTTCAATTTGTTCAGGATTTACCATCGTCTCACCTCGGCAGTGCATACGGCGGTGAATTCTGACACCCTGGATAGAAGCCTTATGCTCAAGCAGGCGCAGGGGACGGTCAAGGAGTGCTTCCAGGTTTGTCAACTGCACATTCGGTTTGCTATGCCTTGAGAATTCAAGTAGTTCTTTAACGATGTTCCCGCAGCGGGTCATCTCGTTGTAGGTGATGTTCAGGTATCGCCTCCATTCCTGTTCTAATTCCGGCGGCGGGGAGAGGGTGTGCAATTTATTAAGCATGAGGCGCGCATAAATGATTATAACTGTGATGGGGTGATTCACCTCGTGAGCAATGCTGGCGGCAAGTTGCCCCATTGAGGCTAATTTTTCGGACTGTATGAGTTTATCCTGCGTGCGTTCAAGTTCTTCTTTTGCAGACTTGGCTTCGCTGTGCAGGCGCAGAAGTTCTTCATTTGCCTCTTTGAGTTCCCTTATCATTCGCATGTTTTCCCAGATAAGTTTCTGTTTTTCCAGCGCGCTTTCAAGCGTGATGAGCAGATCATTCGTGTAAGGCGGTTTGAGCAGATAGGAGTAAATGTCGTCTTTAATCGGTGATTCAGATAACAACAGGCAGATGAATTGAGGGTGATAGGTGCGCATCTCCTTCAGGAGATCGGTCTCGGAAATGGGCGGCTGCATCAGTTCAATGAAAACTGAATCAAAATCGGATTTCTTCAATGATTCAATCGCATTTTTCCCATGGGCAACCCTTTCACAAATGAACCCTTCCTTTTTAAGCGCATCGGCTATGGACTCATACCCCTCTCTATCGCCAATCATAAGTATTCTTTTATTATCTATTCCAGTTTCCATATTTTCCCCTTAGAAATTTAGTGTTGTTTTTTGACACTTTAATGATATAAGCATTAATTTTTCATGTCAAAGTAACCGCTTACATCTCACATCTTACCAGTCTTAACACAGATGTCTTTAGACTATAAATAATCCGGGGATGAATTCAGCGCAAAAATAGTTTTAATCGCTATTGTTTCGTATTAAAAAACATGTTACCATAATATCAGTATTTATTTTTCAATAAAATTAAAAAGATTAAAGTAATTAATCGTTTCAAAATGGCGAAAAATCTCATCCCTGCCGTTTTTGTTCTGTTGCTCGTTTCGTTGCCCTCATTTATATGCCTCGCTGAACTCCAGCCCGACGAACTTGTCGGCAGAGCAAGCGCAGAAGCGGAAAAAATATCCGGACTAAATTTTTTGAATAATGTCCCAACCAAATTAATTAAAACAAGGTCTAAACTGGTAAATCTACTGCGGAAATTTCATGAGAGGGAATACCCTGAAGACAAATTCACTATATTTCAGGAGATAACGGATAAGTTAGGCTTCTACATTGATGTTACTGAATCCGAAGAAGAACTCATAGAACAATATGCACGTGGAATAGCAGGAATTTATGATGATGAAGATAAAAATATATATGTCGTGATGAGAGAGACAAGAGAAGCGATTAGAATAGAACTGGCGATAAGAGGATGCAAAATTTTTGATTATCCAGAATTATCGGATGAAGAGGAAGAATTAATTGTATTGGCTATACTTGTTCACGAAATGACACATGCCCTTCAGGATCAGCATTACGATTTGAAAAACTTAAAGGATAAATACAAGCACAACTCTGACGCAACTTATGCCATAATGGCGCTTGTTGAGGGTATGGCGGAATTCGTGGAGGATGAATTTTGGGACAACGAGTTTGGCGGCAGACGGAGAAGAGATTATGTAGACGATCAATATAATCTCTACACACTCCTTGACGAAATCAGGCTGAAGGAATCTAAAGGGGTTGATATTCTCTCCGTCGCCAATAAGGATATATGCGGCAGATTGAATTCACACAAAAACCTTTTAGGTTTTTTTAAGTATGTATACGGCTTAGCCCTAGTGGAAAAGGCAGGCATGAAATACGGTTGGAACGATGTGAAAACCCTCTTCAATCGTTATCCCCTTTCCAGCGAACAGGTCATACATCCTGAAAAATATTTTGACGAAGATTCAATTGATCTCCCGACCTTCATAGGATACCCCGATTTTTACGAGGTGCTCTCTGAAGATTTTATCTTCTATGACTCCGATTCTCTCGGCGAATTTCAGATGTATCTACTCGTCAAAGACCTCGCCCTGTCCCCGCAGGATGCAATCAAAACAACCGAAGGATGGGACGGCGACAGATATTATGCCTTTCGCGACCCGGACGATCACGAAATTATGTTCGCATGGATCACTGTGTGGGATTCGCCCGCCGACGCCAAAGATTTTTTCAAGTTTTACCGCAGCATGGCTAAAAGTAAAAGTTTGACAACGAAGACTGTCGGGCACAAGGGCAACTTGTATTATCTGAAATCCGCCATGAATTCCATAAGTGTTGAAATAAAAGACAATAAGGTGGCGATTGTTGAGGGTTTGGATGACATGGATTTGCAGGATAAACTGCGCCAGTTGGTTCTTGACGCCGAAACCTTTGAGGCAACCTATGATCACAGTGAAACCTTGCCGGATTGGCTCTCTACTGAAGAATCCGAAGAAGACACAGATGATGACACCGAAGGAACTGAATAATTTAATTAGTGTAAATTCGTGTAATTAGTGGATCATATTTTTTATCTTTTGATCTTTAAGACTCATTTGACATTTGAAATTATTTTGTTTTTCTCCTTTTCCCCCGTTGTTGGTTCAAGGTTGAACCTTGAACCCAAATGCAAATAATCTGTGTAATCTGTGGATTATCTTTTATCGCCGAAGGCGAAAAATAATCTTGTGAATCCTGTTAATCCCGTCTATTTAATCTGCGCAAAGCGCATTAATTCAATTAGTGTAAATTCGTGTAATTAGTGGATCATAATTGTTGTAATGTTCTTATCGTTTGTCTCAACCTTCCCAGTTCTCCCAACCACATCCGCTGGTTTCATTTTTGCTAACTCCATCATATCAATACCGATAATATTCGCTATCGCTTGCTTATCGCCGATTTTTATTATGCAAACCCCGTAAGGCTCAATCTTTTTCCCGCGAAGCGGATTTTCGTAAACAATTGTATAGGTAACAATCCTCCCTGTGCCTGATGGATTCGGGTCAAGCACTACCCGTGGGACCGCATCGTGCGCGCGATGGGCGTTTTCAAGTTCTTCGGAATACGCTGCATCCGGCGTAATAACTTTCCGTTCCCTGCCCAATATGCACGCACTGTGTGACGACGATGCGCCCCCGATGCCGTAAACCAACCCCGTCCCGCCACGCTCTACGATGCGCTCATACATCCCCGCAAGCGCAGACATACTGTAGATTGACCCCGCTCCCCCACGCCGCGCCAAACCCCCGGTTACCGTGA
>JBFMBQ010000325.1:0-2294 GCA_040755115.1 bacterium | reverse complement strand
TTTTAAAAAACTGTTAATCCAATAGTCCCATCATTACAAGCTGCGCCTCCTGCCGAACATTCACTACGCCCCGCAGGTCATTTTGAGCCGTGGTGATTTCCACTTTGGTTTTTTCACGGGCGTCTCGCACAGCCTTCAATGCCGCCTTGATGTCTTCCGTGCCTGACTTTTCGTCTGACAGCAGCTTCTGCAGTTCGGCAGTCTTTTTACCCAATTCGGTCGTCGGCTGCTGTTCATTTTCCTGCCCTCTTCGTGAACCAAACATCGCTCTCATTCCGTCCATCCGGGTTTCCCTCTGCAGAGTTGACAATTTCTCAATCTTCGGCTCCAGAACCTTCCATTCGTCGTCAGTCGCTTTGAGATTTTCTTTTAGCCGCCCCATCATTTGCGCTCGAAAATCATCGGGATTCCTCATCCCCATTCCCCCTCGCATTCCGCGCTCCCTCGGCTGCGTCGGCTGCGGCTGTGTCGCTGCGTCATCGGCTGCAATCAATTGACTGCCCACGATACCAATTAGCATTGCTGCTCCCAGTACCAACATCATACGTCTTAACATGTTTGTCTCCTTTACTTTAATAATTAACTTTCACTTGCTTCACCGCCCACAGCGGGCAGTGTTTGTTTTTTTTATACCGCCTCTGCTCAATAAACAACCGGTTAAAATGGAGGCGGAGGAGGATGCGGAGGCTCCATCTTGTTCCCGTCTTCGGGATGCGGCGGCCTGCCTCTGCCTCCAAAACGCCCCCCTCGCTCTCGCTGACGTTTCATCAGTTCATCATATTTCTTTGCCTGTTTCGCTGTAAGTATCGCCCGCGTCTGCTCAACAGCTTTTTGAAAAGCATTCCTTCGTTCCTGCAGCAATTCCGTCGTTTTAACCTCATATTCCTTGTGAATCTGCTCATATTTCGGCAATTGTTCAGCGGTTAACAGTTCTTTAATCGCTTTATCTCTCTCTGACATTAAAACTCTTCGATTTTCGAACTCGTTGGGCTCGATATGCTGCGACCAGATTTTCCGCATTTGTTCCCGCTGGGCTTCCGTAAGATTTAATTCCTGCTCCAGCCACGACCGTCCGTGCGGTCTTGGCTCCGGTTTTAAGATAAGCACTCCGCTCACCACTCCCGCTGCGAAAATTACCAGATACGATACCGACAGAATTATTTTGTCCTTATTCATTGCCGTTATTCCTTGAAAGGTCCTGCATAATCCATTGAGCCACATATTTTTCAGAAGTATTGCCGGCCCACTCATCGCTCGGCGGAGTCGTTGACACGGTTTCCCACACCGGCATAGATTCTGTCGTCGCCGCGGACGCCCGCTCATTCATCAATATAGTCCCGCATACAATCATTATACTTGCCGCCAGCCCCGTACATATCTCGGCAAATCGCTGTATGGACTGGTGCCGTCTGGTCGAATCTAACCGCCTGTGAAGGCGGGTTATAGTTTCAAACTCATTAGGAATCTCAATCCGCCGCATAAGCTGCGACAGTTTCCGCAGCCGCTCCAATTCCACTGCGCACTGACTGCATTGTTCAATGTGTCTTTCTATTGACTCGGCCTCGCCTGCCGCTAACTCACCATCATAATAAGCGCTTATTCGTTCTGTATATGGACACATCATAATTTCCTTTCCTCATCTTTCATCAGCTCTACCCGATATAATCCTTGAGCATCACCTTCAATTCCTGCCTTGCCCGATAAATCCTCGATTCGACGGTTCCTTTGGGCACATTCAACATCTCGGCTATCTCGCCGTAAGACAACCCGTTCAACTCCCGCAGCACAATTACCGTCCGGTATTCCGTCGATAACCCCTGCAGCGCCCATGCTATATCCGCGCCTATATCCGCCGCTTTTGCCTCGTTCGGATAATACTCTTCCGAACGACCGCCGGCTTCTAACCGCCTTTTTTTCTCTTGCCCGCGTTTTGCCAGCAGTCGGGACGCCTGACGTATTAATATTCTAATGAGCCATGTCTTGACCGACGAACGCCACCCGAAACCAGCCGCACCCCGATATACCGCTATTGCGGTCTCCTGAAACACGTCTTCGGCGTCCGCACTATTGCCAACCATCGCAGCCGCCGTTCGATATAATAACAGCCTGTAACGGCTGATAAGGGCGTCAAACGCCTGCTCATCGCCGCGCCGCGTCAATTTTAGAAGCTCTGCATCTGTCGGCTGCACAATTCTTTCTCTGTTTTGTTTCTGATATATAGTTATTACCTGGAACCATTTTATTCCCTGAAAAAACTTTTTTCAGCAAATTTTCTCGTTTTACCCTTAATTTTT
>JBFMBQ010000324.1:0-4520 GCA_040755115.1 bacterium | reverse complement strand
CCCGTAAACTCTACATTCTTTCGCGCCATTTTTTTTAATTTTTTGAGTTCCGGTCCGCTGCCCACAACCACAAGTCTTCTGCCGAGACGGTTGAAAGCCTCTACGGCAAGGTCAATGCGCTTGTAAGATACAAGTCGGGAGACTACAAGATAAAAATCATCCTTTGTTTCTGAAATGCGGAATCGTGCAGTCTCAACCGGCGAGTGTATGATGTCGCTCTCACGGCGGTAATATTTCCAGATGCGGTTTGCGATATTTTTTGAGTTTGCAATGAAGTAATCAACGCGGCTCGCGGTTGCAGTGTCCCATGCACGCAGATAATGGAAAAGCAGCCGCAGTGGAAAACGCAGTGCGGGAGGATTCTCCGTGAGAAACTTGTGATAGAAATCCCATGCATATCGCATAGGCGTGTGGCAGAAGCAGATGTGACAGGTTGATGGCAAGGTGATAACGCCCTTTGCCGCCATGTGATGGCTTGAAAGGACAAGGTCGTATTCATTCAGGTCAAACGATTCAAACGCGATGGGGAAGAACGGCATCATGAGGCGGTGGCTGCGGACGGCGAACGGTATGCGCTGGAGGAAAGAAGTTACGATACGGCGGTCGGTGAAATGCTTCTGCATTGTTTTTGTGTCGTATAAAGCGGTAAAGATGGGGGCGTCGGGAAAAATTTCAGAGAATTTCTGAACTACGAGGTCGGAACCGCCCCATGTGATAAGGAATTCGTGGATGAGGGCGACTTTCAGATTGTTCAACATACACTTTTGCAGGGGCAGAGCTAAACGAATAATGAATAACGAATAATGAATTTCGAATTATGAAGTTCTTGTTCCTTCTGCATTCATCATTCCTTGTTTGATATTCGTCATTCGGTCAAGTTGTCTATTCAAAGAGAATACCATCCAGAACCTTCCGCACGCCTTTAATGTAGTTGTCCATCGTGAAACCTGTTTCAACGAATTTTCGTCCATTTTCACCGAAGAAGCGTGCGGTATGATTATCAATAAGCAACCTTCCGACAGCCAGTGCAAGCGCCTTCGGGTCATTTGGTTCTACAAGCAAGCCGCTGAGATCGTCCTTCACAATTTCCTCCGGCCCACCCGTGCGTGTCGCCACGACGGGCTTGCCAAGCGCCATCGTCTCCATTATGCTGCGCCCGAACGGCTCCGGCTGTATTGATGGATGAACAAAAATATCAAAAATATTTATAACATTCATAATATCCTTGCGGAATCCTGCGAATATTACACGGTCCTTCAGTTTTTCATCGCTGCTTACAGCGGCTTTAAGTCCCTCCAGAAAATCTTCGGCAGAATACAGCGCACTGCCCGCTATGACGAAATAAACATCGGCAAAATCTGATAAAATCATCCTCGCTGTGTTCAGGAATACTTCGTGCCCTTTCCACCGCTGAATGCGTCCTGCCATTCCCACCACCGTCGCATCAAGCGGTATGCCGAGTTCCTCACGAATATCCTGTGGTGTGCGAGTCGGAATCACCTCTGTCATATCTATCCCGTTGTAGACAATGTGCATTTTTGATTTTGACAGACATGCAGCGGTTGCGCGGGAATTGGTGATGACAGTCGGTTTGTATATCAATTGAAGCGCACGGAAAAAAAGCCGCTCGGCCGGACGAAACAATATATCCCGCATGTGCCACACAAGGGGTATGCGCACAGCCTTTGCCGCAGGGGCGCCGACGGCATGGGCTTTAAGCGAATTGGTGTATAACATGTCAAAATTGCCCTGACGGAGGAATTCTGCGATTTCCTTTGAGAGGTGAAAAGATGAGAAAATCTTCGGTATCACAACAGGCAGACGGCTCGGAGCGAAGATCGTCTCGCGCCGTGTCTGGATTATATTCTCTGTCGCCGGGATGAGTGAAACCGGTATGCCGATCAGTTGTGTTTCCTTGATAATTGGTCCTTCTGACAGAGAGAGTAAATGGGGGGAGTAACGATCCCGCGGCAGTCTGCGCAGCAGGTCAAGGAGACTTAGTTCAGCGCCGCCGAAATTTGCGCCGTGGATCATGAAAAGTATCTTTTTCTCGTCAGATGGCTGTGAAGATTCTTCATTCATAACACAAGTGCCTTACGCGGAAATTCAATACATGTGTGATTTTGTCTTATTGTGATCAAGTTGAATTGTAAGGTCTTTAATGATTCTCGTTAATTAATTTGCACAATTTTTAGTGTATATTGTATAATTGATTTGCTTTTTTGCAAGTGAATAGTAGCAGGGGCACGGCATGCTGTGCCCAATGGGCGCAGCAAGCGGCGCCCCTACTGTAAGATAAAAGACAAAAACAAGATAAGATAGATGGGAGGCAGCAGCAAGTGAAGATAGCAGTATTCGGTGGCGCCGGGGATATGGGAAGCGAAGCGGTGCGTGATCTGGTAAAGTCCTCCGCGGTGAAGAGCGTAGTAATAGCCGATTACAACGAAAGGGGCGCGGAGCGTTTAGTAAAGGAGGTCGGCGGGAAAGCGGTCGCAAAATTTGTGGATGCAAATCATCGCCAGCAACTGGTGGAAATAATGAAAGGCGCAGATGCGGCGCTCAGTTGCCTGGGACCGTTCTACAAATATGAGGAACTGATGGTGCGTGCTGCGATAGAGGCTCGGGTGAACTATGTGAGCATAAGCGATGATTTTGATGCAGCCGAGGCGGTGCTGGCGCTTGACAAGGATGTGCGCAAGGCGGCAATTACGGTGTTGACCGGGATGGGCTGGACACCGGGGATGTCCAATGTGATTGCGCGCAGGGGAATAGACCGCATGGACAAGGCAACCCGCGTGCACATTGCTTGGGCTGGCAGCGCGGATGATTCTAAAGGGCTGGCAGTGATAAAACATACATTGCATATCTTCACGGGCAAGGTGCCGACTTTCTCGGGCGGCAAGTGGATGAAGGTTACAGCAGGTTCAGGGAAGGAGATGGTGGAATTTCCTGAACCAATCGGCAAAATACCTGTGTATCACCTTGGTCACCCTGAGCCGGTTACAATTCCACACTTCATCAGCGGGCTTGAGGAAGTAACCTTAAAAGGGAGCGTCCTGCCGCTGTGGCTCAACAAGGTGTCAACAACGCTCGCACGGGCAAGACTTACAGACACAGCAAGGAAGCGGGACATGGTATCTAATTTTGTTCACAGGGCAATGCCCATAATGGGCAGGGGCGGTAAAGGCATCTCAGGGCTGCGGGTGGATGTGCACGGCGAAAAAAAAGGCAAAGAAGTTCATTATTCCTACGCGGCTGTTGACAATATGGGGCGGTTAACAGGGATACCTGCATCAATCGGCACGATAATGATGGGAAGCGGAAAAATAAAGCGCAAAGGCGTTGTGGTGCCGGAGATCGTAATTGATCCTGAGGAGTTCATTGCGGAATTGAAAAGCAGAAAGATAACGGTTCACATTAATGAAAAATGACGAAGTGGTCAAGCAGGAAGGGGGGATTGAATGGAGCGTAGATAAGATGGATTTCAGTGAAAACAAGAAAGGGGGAGTATTGATGAAAAAACACAAGGTTGGAATTTTTGTAGTGATCCTCACGGCGATGTTTTTATTATTCCAGGGGACTGCAAGGGCTGGATTTGAGGAGGAACTTGCAAAACTGTCACCGGAATTGCAGAAATTATTCTGGGACATAATAGAAACACGATACCCGCCGGTAGTTTATGATGTGAAACTTGATCCGGAAGCGCCTGCTGAAGATGAGCCGGTAACGATCAAGGTGCAGGCATACAACGATTCTAAATTAACAGACTCTGAAACAAGCGCTGTATATGTTCACTACAGCACAGACGGCGGCAAGACCTGGGAGGAGATTGAACTTGACACAGAGGATGATAAAAACTGGGAAGGTGAACTGCCCGGTCAGCCATCGGGGACTGAAGTCCTTTACAGCATACGCGCTGAGGATGACTCAAATAATGTGTATGTTGAAGCAGTTTGTCCTATGGAAGAGGAACCTTCTGAGGAATACCTTGAGAATGATTGTATCTCCACAGAAGATTACAGCAATTGCACTAATCTGCCGGTAGGATGCATGTTTGCTATGGGGAAGGATGAAGAGGGAGACGATCCCGCTGATGAAATTGCCGACGACCTTGACTTCTGGGATGTTCGTGCGGGAGAAGGAGAAGATCGGTATTATATTGATGTTGCGGTACAGGGAAAGATAGACGGCGGCACTGTGAGTCCGATGAATTTGAACGGTTATGTCGTTATCGTTCTTAACCCTGATAAGAATGTTGCAGGGAATAATATTAGGGAGTTGGCAAAAGCGGGGGTTATACTCGGATACGCACCCCAGGCGGAGATTTCGGGGGGATTGCTGCTGCCGTGCTTTGTCGGATATGAAAGGGCAGGAGATTTCGCGCAGGACGGAGACGCATTAACCTGCGATGCCAAGAAAAATCACCTCATGCTTTCATTTGATAAAGATGTGGCGGCATTAGCCGAAAATCCGAGTGAGTACCTGACATATATCGTGATAGACATACATATAACGAACAT
>JBFMBQ010000323.1:0-7462 GCA_040755115.1 bacterium | reverse complement strand
TGTTGGATAAACCCCTTCAAGGTCTAACTCGTCCCTGGCAACGATGCCCCACCACATCTTCTCGCCCTCAACGATTGCTGACGATGGTATAGTAACTGTGAACGACTGGTTGCTGCAATTGCCTGTGCATTCAATCGTTGAAAAATCATCATGTGCGGCAAAGGTATCATCCGTGCCGTAATAGAAATCCAGTGTTATATCTGACGAATCGGTATCGGTAACGGTGCCGGTAATACTCAGATTAGTACCCACGCACGCCCTGGTCGGTTCTGTTACAGTCATCGTCGGCGGCTCACCGCACTGGCAGTCAACCGAGTATGTGCTGCCGTTAAGCGCTGAGGGTGAATCGCCATATTCTGTGCTTTTTGCATAGATGTAATATTTCGTTTTAGTGCTGGTGCTGCCGTCTATTGCGCCTGATACATCGCTGTCTGTATATGTTGTCACGGTAACCGTTGATGTGTTAATTTTTACCGCTGTTTCTTCTGTATCGCCCCTGTAAATGTCATAACCTGTAATACATGAAGGTGTACCACATACATCCGATCCACCAATTTTGCAGCCGGCGGATGCCGTCCAGTTAAGTGTGATGTCGCCGTCGCCCGAAGTTGCAGTGCATGACCCAGAAGGCACACAGGAAATAGCATTCGTTGTAGCGGCGGTCGGCGCGCAAGTTTCCCCTTGCTTGATTATCGTCTGAACATCAGTGTCAATTTCCGTGCCCGTTATGTCAACGGTGTTTTCATCATCAACTTCGGTGGCGGTTTCAAGGACGAGTGTTGCAATATAATCTGCGCCTGGGGTGTAATTTGGGGCTGTCAGAGTAGCAGGGTCTGCCGATTTTTTGTTAACACCTGCAAACTTTACGCGGGCGAGTATCACACCGTTGCCATTGTGATCACCATAAGTATCATGCATGTAAGTGCTTTCAATTGTGCTTCCTGTCATACAGTCGGTGCTTATCGCACTCGTCAACGCATGCCATCCTGTCGTGCAGTCGGAATAACCCTGGCTTGTGCAGTCGGTAGAACTGAATGCGCACTCCGTAGCAGCGGTGGTTGTATCAAATCCAGTGGGAGTAAGGACGACATTGAACAATCCTATCTCGCCGTCCGCCGCGCCGATCTCGTAACAGACATCCAGGACGATTTCTTCAGAGGTATTAATCGTGTCAGCAGTGCTTCCCTGCTCAAACTGATATGAAATCTTGGTTGTGTCCCCGTCAGTGTGGGACACAGGCGCATCAAGCAGGTCAGCGGATGCAAGCCCCGTGCATGGACTTGTCTCAGAGGTGCATTTGCCCTGCGGCACTACGCATATACTCTGCGTGCCCGCATAAGCGGCGAAACTGATTCCAAACAAAAAAAATAAAACCCACAACGATTTTTTAATTGTCCTTTTCATAACCGTTATCATTTTTTTATAAAATTTTACTCACTGTAGGGCGCGGTCTCCGCACCGCGCCGTTCGGCGGCATTCGGAAATGCCGCCCTACAATAATATTGCTTTTATGGTTCAAGGTGCAACCTTTAACCGACAAGATTCAAACCCCTACTCCGTTTGCTTGTAATACTTCTTCAAGATCTTTAAATCGTAAAATTCCACAGCGCCGTTCAGATCAAAATCTGCGTTCCCTGTTTTGCCATCGCCGAGGTCGCAAATACCACCTGAATCCTGTTTATAGAGTTTTTTCAAACATTTCAGGTCTTCAAATCCAATGGTTCCATCATTATTTGCATCCCCTCCGCGGAGGTCGGATACCGCTATTGCGGCGGTGCCGCTGGTTGGGACCGTCAGCGTCCCTGCGGATGCAAGCATATTGTCTGCATCTATTCTGATCGCGTGATCTCCGGCAGAAATCCCCGACAGATCGAATGTCCCGTCTGATCCGGTCGTTCCGGTAGGTGTGTTGCTTCCGTCAAGGTAGACCTTCACATCCGCTCGGAACTGGCATTTCGCATTATCCTCTTCATCGGGCAGTGAGCAGCCACCAACAGCGGCGGCGCCAAGGACAGTGCCGTCGGATTTGGCGATGGCGAAGGTCTGCGATGTGCCGGCAAGGACATAGAGCGTCTTGTCGTTTGAACCGCTCGCGCCGCTTGTGAAAACAGCGACCTTCTGCCCGCCTTTCCCCTTCAGATCAATTACATCGCCCGTATCGGCATCAATCAGAGCGAGATTGTAGGCATCGTAGAAATCTGTAAGCGTTGGAGTAACAGAGACCTGTGCGCTGCCTTCTTCAACATCCACCTGTATTTCCCACAGTTTTGCCGGGGCGGTGGTGTCGGCGGTAAGGATGCTCGTGGCAGTCTGCCGCGAGGCGGAACGGATGTAGGCATTCACAAGTGCGTCGTCCGCAATTCCGGTATCCGCCATACCCGGCAGCGGAGGCGGTTTCAGCATTTCGGTAGCGGCGGTGCTTTCTCCGATCTGCATCGGCAGGAGGTCGGCGGTGTTTTCTGTGGAGAATTGAAGCGTTACCGACCAGTTATCCGCCGTGCCGACGGAAAACGCCGATCCGCACATCAGCAGAAAAACTCCTGTTATTACACCTGCTATGATAAACTTCTTCATTTTACATCACCACCATTCAGAAAATTTTCAATATATCCTGAATGGTAATTTCAGGATATATTATCACGCTGCTTTTTGCAATGCAAGCATTTTCAAAAAATATTTTAAGTCTATTTCTCTTTATTTTCGGTGTTGCACCCCGAACCTGCATGCTTGCCGCCCTGTGTGTTAAACGGAAATCCCGCTATTATTATACCATACTATTTAATATTATTAAAGTTTATACGGAAATGCTGTTTTGAGTAACCTGTATATCTATTATCCGCATTCGCGATCAAATATCTGTTTTTTGCGCTCACCCCCTTTGCAGAATGGTAATGCCACCCCCAAACAAGTCTGGAGGCGCCGCATGCTTACTTTTTGAACCTCAAAATCACGCCCTTATAGACCTTCAACCAGTATGCCTTCCATGGGCTTAAAACTGTGCTGTTGTTCGCAAGAATTTCATCGTATCCGCTGCCGTTATAGTTATAAATTTTGGCGGCGAGCCAGCCGCGCCCGATGGCATCACTGAGCGAGTGCGTCGCGCTGCCCTGTATCACCTGCACCGCCGTGTCATCCCATTTCACATCCGTCGTGAACGGACTGCCGAACATGTTCCACCCATACAGAAGTTCAACATCTATCGTGGTGTCGCTTGAGGTGCAGCCGGCGACTGAAAGCGAAGAAGCGTTAGAGAGCGAAACCCAGTAGCCCTGCCCTGTCTTGCCAAGCCCCTGAAAACCAGCCTGAAAACCGTAATAATTCTTCTCGTCCGTCGGATCGTAATACACTATGTTTGTGTTGCTCAATTTCGTCCCGCCGTTCACTACCGTAACGGCATCGCTTGGGTCTGAAGATAATGGAATAACAGGGAAGGTTACCATATTCCACCCCGCGCTGAACTGCTGGCTCGGAGTGTTCACAGCGCATGAATTGCTCGTGGAAGCGGTAAAGGAAAAATCGCCTGAACTGGTCTTACTGGTTGATAAATTCGTAACAATCAGTACCGCATCAACGAAGAAAGTGCCGAAACCATCAACCGCCACACTGCCTGCGCCGCCGGTCAGTGTGATTGTTTCCGTCTGAAAATTGCCGTCCAGAGTGCGCAGGACGAGCGCTGCACTCCACGAAATGCCGCTGTCGCCGCTGAAGGAAACAGTCAATTTTTTCGCATCTGTGGTGGATTCAGGATTGAACTTGTAAAACATTGCAGCAAGGTGTTCAAGCGTCTCCGCCGACTGCGAAGCCGGATAAGAAGTGAAACTCCCCGAAACAATTACAGACGGAAATTCATTTGAGCAGACACCGCTCGCCGACACATAATCGCGCTTGTAATTCGCTTCCTCAAAACCTGTCATAACGCTGTTCAAAGTTGTCCCTTTCCCAGTAAGAAACTGCGAAATCTGCGACATTTCGGTAACCTCATTCTCGGGGTAGCATGGGAAAGTATAGCCAGTCTCACAGTCCTTAGTGTCGTTCTTGACGAGGTCCCATATCCCTTTCAGCGTGGAAGAGCCCGATACCTTCTCCGTGATGTATCTGAAAAAAATCGCTGCGCCGTAACCATAAACATCATCAAATGAAAAGTAATCAATAGGTATATCAAGGTTGGCGAAACGCGTCTCCACATAGAGGTTTAAATAATCGCATATATTAGGATAGACCTCGGATTCAATTGCTGAGGCTGTCGCTTCCAGTATCCAGAACGAAGGGTATCTGTAATTCAGACCGAATTGAATTGCGTGGAAGTACTCGTGTGCGAGTGTGCCGCGGATCAGATTCTCAACGGAGTCCGAATACAGGTAATAGGTGGAATACTCGTTATCAAGTTCAATGTAACTTGTTGCGGTATAATCAATATATATATCAACAGTGTTCGTTCTGCCTAACAGCGTGTTGCCCGACCGTCCCATCAGGTCGCATATATATATCTGATATTTGCCGCCCGATTGAAGCGGGGGCGATTTGAAACCGAGCGTGGTGATCTCCTTCTGATAGACTTCTTCGGCATAACTGATCATATTTTCAATGTAGGCAGGTGTATTGCCCGTGCCGGTTGAACTCACCGCATCCTGTGAACCCGACTTTGTGGTGTATATGACCGTGAAATGCGCTGAAGAACGCTGCTCCGATATTCCCGAAAGATAAGTGGAGCATGCCCCGACAGATGCGCTCACTTCCCTCTTTCCATCGCGCATCTCGCCGACCTGAATGTATTCGCTCAATTCCTCCCGCGTTTCGGGGGAGAGGTAATCCCAACTTCTGACTACAAGAAGCGAGGTCATTGTCCCATCCATCGTGCCGCGGAGCAACTGCTTCGGCAGCGCGCGGTTCGCAAAACGCGCATCCGTTTTTATTTTTTCGGGATGGTTGCGGCTGTAATACAGATATAGAATATCCTCATCGGACATCTTTGCTACGGCGACGCCCTGAATAAAAAAGATTACCGCAGAGACGCAGAGAACGCAGAGGAGCAAGTGCGGAGTGCGGAGTGCGGAATGCGGAGTGAAATGCATATCCCTGCATGTTGTAAGCAGGGAATTCAGCCACGAAAGGCGCGAAAAAATAATTTTGAATTTTGATTTTTTCATTTTTTATATCCTTATTAAAGTGCGGTTAATCACCGAATTTTTTCAAATTTTTCAAATCAAAATATTTTACTTCAACTAATCTATGCTTTTCCAAATCCACTGCTGCTCGTGATTGTTCAAGAATAATGTAACCCAGAAGCGGCTCGTAACTTTTTTCACTGCCGTTTATATCAAGAAAAATAACCTCGTTAAATATCGGCTCAAAGCCGTCAATCTGTATCTTAACCGGTCCGCATACTTCGCCGCTGACCACCCGCTGATCTGCCGTCTCCATTTCCACAAGCCTGCAAGCAGGCAAATCCCCGAGTTTATCTTTCCACGCTTTAGGAAGTATCAATCCGCTCGTCCCGGTATCAACAAGAGAGTTACACTTGATTTTGTTTGCTGGCGCCAAAGCGTTCGTTATTTCAACCTGCACTATTATTTTTCCCATGTTTTTCACTGTCTATTCATTTTTTTTAATCATGCTGTAGGATGGCATCTCTGTATGTGGCACCCCCAAACTAGTTTGGGGGTGGCACAAGTGCCCTACAATTATTCTGGAAAGATCAGTTCGCAATCCTGCAATGCGCGGATGACGAAACCTTCCCACGGCTCCAACTGCTCGCCGCTCCCGAGTGCATGCTCCATGTATGCGCCTTCATCAGGATGGTATTTGTATATTTTGCTCTCCACGATGGCATCCGCCTCGTCCGTGCCGAGGCTGTATGTATCGCCGCCGCTTGTTACCTTAACGCCGCTGTCCCATTCAACGGTCTTGTCATACGGCACCGAGACCATATTCCAGCCTTCGGTCAGCGCTACGCTCGTTGTGGTTGACTTTATTCCGTTTGAAGAGGCTGTGGTTGCGTCATCAAAATAAGCCCAGTAGCACATCCCCGGCGCGGCTGCATCAAGGTTATATCCATAGGCATACTCCCCATCCTGATAGCGGAAAAGGTCATAATTTGACAAACCGAGACCGGTGGTCGGGGTCGTCTGTGTCGGTTGAAGCGGCACGCCGACGAGATTCCAGCCTTCTGGAAATTCATGAGACAAGGCTATATTCTGCGGCGCAGTATTGGTAACCGACACAGGGCTTGAAAACTCCCCGATATTCCCCGCAATATCAATCCCGCGCGCATACAGAAGATTTTCACCGACCTGTATGCCCGATACGAGCATCTCGTAATCGCCTGACGAATCGGCTTGGGCGGTGCCGTTCGGCTTTTTTGTTTTTACCGGCTTGTTCGTGCAGGTTTCGCTGCTATACAACCAGTATTTGCTATCAGGGCAGATATTCGCGGTTGTATCTTCGTCGGTAAAGGCATCGTTGTCATTATCTGCGCTGTCAGAACCGTTCGGTTCTTCATCTATTCTCCCGTCTCCGTCGTTGTCAATACCGTCATCAGAGGTCATAGAAAGATTGAGTTTCGCATAAACCTCCACGGTTATAAATTCTTCCGCCGTGCCATCCGCCTTGATTTGTGTAAATGTGGTAGTGCTTGGGACATTCAGCGTCGGTGCGCTGGGTGCGGTGGTATCAATAACAAAAGATGCGCCCTGCGTCGGCGCCGCGCTGATTGCGGCATTACCCGCAATATCCGAACCCGAAAGTTTAACACTCGCGCCGCCGTCAATGTAGCCTGAACCATTCGCAGTATTAACGGAATAAGTATAGGAATACCGCAACTTGCTTGTATCAAGCGCCGTTGTGGTAGCGTCAGTAATGTCCGAAGAACCCGGCTGAGCGACGCTGATAAGCGGTGCGGACGAAAGTCTCTCGTTCGCGACTATTTTGATATATAGACTGCCCGCCTTGGCGTTTGGGACCAGGTTCTGGTCAAGTTTTGCGGTTTCGGTCAATTTGCTGTCAGTATAATATGAACCCTTGAATGTGGGGGCAGCGGTATCAATCGTGAAATATGCGCCGCTGGTAGGGAGGGTAGCAGCAGCAGTTGTGTTGCCATCGTTATCAGTGCCGATGGGGATAACAGAAGCGTCTCCGTCAATGTAAGTTGAGCCGTTTGCGGTGTTCACGGTATAACTTCCGAGATACTCAACGAGCGAGCCGTCAATAGAAGTGGTCGGCTGATCGGAAACATCGGTTGTGCCCTGCTGGTTGACCGAGAAGGTAGGTTCATCGGCGAGTTCCTCGCTTGCCGTCATTTTCAGATATATCAGGCCGGGCTTCGCCATTGACCGTCCCGTGGCGGTGTCCTGCGGCAGCGGCACTGTGAGCGCAGCGTCGGAAAAGTAAGACACCGAAAAAGTCGGCGCGCCTGAATCCCGCCGTATTATACATTCACCTTCATCGGCATCGTAGAACGGCGTGG
>JBFMBQ010000322.1:0-3849 GCA_040755115.1 bacterium | reverse complement strand
GACGTCAAGAATTTCGAGAAAACGGCTATTTTACAGATATTTTTAGATTAATTGCTTATCGGCAACATGCCCGATTCCCAAAAACGGCTTTATTTATGGGACTTTTTAACGGGACAGTAGTGATTTTACAATTAATTTAAAAAAAGAGGTAAAAAACAATGCAGCAATGTGAAAAGAAATTATCAAATCACATCAGCGGCAGCCCCCAACTCACCCGCGCCTCCGTCATTGTCTTGCATATATCAAGCACATTATCCACCTGTAGCGCGCGTATCGCTTCCATAACCCTCGGATGCAGATTGATTATCTTTGTCTCCTGACTCGTCCTCGTTGATTTGTATGCCTGTGTAACCAGCGTGCCGATACCCGTGCTGTCTATGTATTCAACATCCGCGAGGTCTAACACGATCTTGCCCTTTGTGATTCTGTTCAGGATGGCGACAAGATTTTTATAATTTTCAAAATCAATTTTCTTCATTTTTACTTTCACGACGGCAACATCGTCCTCATCTGTAACGATAATCTCCTGAGTTATCGTGCTGCTGCACTGGATGCAGAACTTTTCATCGCGCGGATTCAGGTAGCCGCAACTTGCGCACTTCACGCCGTCTTCCTGATGCACCGCCATCTTCTGCATCGGCGACCCGCAGCGTGAGCAGAACTTGTTCGCAGCCGGATTCTTTGTGCCGCAACTGATACATAAGTTGAAATTAGAATCAACCTTTGCCATAATTATTCTCTGTGCTCTATTGCGTATCTGCATTATATTATGCCACAATCCCGACTGAAATCAAACTTAAATCCTGTCAATCCTGTCATATTTATTTGCTAAAATTCCTATTATTTACTATACCCTTTATCAGATGAATTCAAAATCCATAGTCCAAAACTCAAAATTCTTGCGAATCTTCCGCGGGAAAAAGTTCGTAATAAAATGCGGCGGCAGCCTGCTGGAGGACCCAGCCACAGCAGACAATATCCTTGACGACCTCGTTTTGCTGAAAGAATCGGGCATCCTCCCAGTCCTTGTCCACGGAGGCTCCGTCCAGGCTGACAACGAACTGAAGTGCGCCGGCATCACACCCCGCCGCATCAGAGGTCTGCGCATTACTTGCTCCGAAACCCTCAAGATAATTGAACGCTGTTTCACTGAAATTAACACCGATACCGTTAATGCCATCATCAAACGCGGCGCACACGCTGTCGGCTTCAGCGGCAGTTACGGCTCTGTGATTCACGCAGAGCAAATGCTCATCAACGGCGAGGACATCGGTCATGTCGGCGCAATCACCCGCATTGACACGCAGCGGCTTGATGAAATCATCCCGGATGCTATACCTGTCATCGCCTCGCTCGGTGTTGATGCAGACGGCTGCGTGCTCAACATCAACGCCGACCACATCGCCACGCGCCTCGCTCTCGCCCTGACCGCCGAAAAACTCATCTTCCTCACAGATGTCTGCGGCGTTATGCTTGACCCGGCGGATGAATCCACGCTGATCTCCACCCTCCACGCCGACCATGCACGAGAATTGATTGAGAACAAAACCGTTGCCGAAGGCATGATTCCAAAAGTTGAATCGGCATTGGAGGCGATAGAGGCGGGTCTCCCAAAAGTGCACCTGATAAGCGGGAAAAAACCGCATTGCCTCCTCACCGAAATCTTCACCGATCAGGGCTGCGGCACGCAGATCATTCCATAAAAGTCAGGAGGCGAAACAAATGAAAGAAGAAATAACGAAAAAGGCAAAATCACTCGGTGTTGACCTCGTCAGTTTCCTGAACTTGAGGGATTACAACAGTCCCCGCTCGCCCGACCCGCAACGCTACCTGAAAGATGCAAAATCTGTTGTGCTGCTTGCCTTCCGTCCGCTTGCTGGCGCTTATGAATACAATGAAAACACCTGGAGCAAAATGCCGTCCTATCTTTATTGTATGGAAAGCGCCGCGAACACAGCCGCTTATCATCTCGGCAAGTTTCTGGAAGATGAATTCGGCGGAAAGACCTTTGTCGTTCAGGCGCACAGACCCTTTGAACTGGACGAGGAGACCTTCCGCGCGCCGGTGGGCAGCGTCTCATTGCGCCACACAGCGGTGCAATCGGGGATGGCTGTGTGGGGCAGGAATACGCTCGCCCTTACACCGGAATACGGCGCAAGGGTGATGTATATCGGCTTGCTTAACACGCTTGATCTTGAATCGGACAAGCCGATTGAGGGATATGACCCTTGCAGGGACTGCGATTTTGACTGTGTGGAGTCATGTCCCGGCAATGCTTTCACAGACGAGGGCAGGGTGTTAAGCCATCGGTGTGTGCGGACGAGCCAACCGAACGATGTCGGAAATTTTATGCGCTTCTTCTTTGAGATTATGGGGAAACCCACTATGGAAGAAAAAATGGAGATGATCCGAAGTCCGCGCCTGTTCAGGCACTTGCAGTATCTCCAGTTTTTCATCCATTACCACTGCGATGTCTGCACGCGCAGGTGCCCAGGGACGAAATTATAATATAAACAAAAAAAACCACACAGGCACAGAGGCACGGAGAATATACCCGATGGAAAAAGTTGATGTGGCGATAGTCGGCGCGGGTGTTGCCGGCTGCCTTGCAGCGAGAGACCTGGCGCGTTCTGGCCATATAGTCGTTGTTGTGGAAAAGAATGCTCGCGAAAAACTCGGGCACGACTGGTGGGATAATGTCCTGAAAGAGATTTTTGCCGATGTGGACTTGCCGCTCCCGCAGCCGCCTGAACTGATGAATCCAAGCGGGCGGGCGAAACTTTACCCACCGCTTGAGACAGTTGCGCTGAATGTCCCTGACAGACCGCAGATGGTAACGGTTGACAGGAAACTGTTAGCACGACGCCAGTTGAAATATGCCGAAGAGGCAGGCGCACGGCTCATAGACAACGCCGCCGTTGTGGGAATACTTGAAGAAAACGGGAAAATAACAGGCGTTGTCGTTCGTCAACAAAGCGGCGAACCGGAAAAACTCCATTCAAAACTTGTCATAGATGCCTCCGGCTTCGCCGGCGCTGTGCGCTCCCGCATAACAGAGCCTTACGGTTTCCCGCGCAATATTGAGCCTGAAGGAACCTTCGTTACTTACCGCGAGATAAGGAAAAACACATCAGAGGACAGGGAAAACCTGCTTTTTTTTGGAAAGGACAACGGTGTGCGGTGGATCAATCGTGCGCAGGATGGACTGGTAGATTTTTTTGCGGGGTTAATTGATTTTCCTGGCAGAGTTGATCCACGCGAGATGGTCAGGGAAATGGTAACACGGACAGGTGGTGTGGGCGCGGCGGTGGTGCGCGGCGGTTATGGTGCGCCGATTCCTGTGAGACATTGTTTTGATTCGTTTGTTGCGCCTGGGCTTATGCTCTGCGGCGATGCAGCCAGCCAGTGCAATCCCCTGGACGGCTCCGGCATTGCCAGTTCGCTTAAGGCGGCGCGCATAGCGGCACAAGTTGCGCATGCCGGGCTGGAAAACGGTCGTCTTGATGTCTCCGACCTGTGGCAATACAATGCCGCCTACAAGCACACACAGGGCGCAAGGTTCGTTATACTTGATGCTATCCAGAAGTTCATGGTATCGGAGCCGAAAATAAATCTGGAAATGCTTTTCCGCCGCCGTGTTATCTCGGCTGATCAGTTCTGGGGCAGCGGCGAGATGAAGGCGAGTTCAAATATTGGAATGCTTGCAAGACTTCTGAAGATTGCGGACAGGCCCAGATTCATTATCCGGCTCATCCGCGCGATGACGGTCGCACAGCAACTTTACAATCATTACATGAATTATCCTGAAAACTACGATAAAAAATTGTTCAATGCCTGGCGGGAGAAAAA
>JBFMBQ010000321.1:0-2895 GCA_040755115.1 bacterium | reverse complement strand
ACTCTTCACATCACTATAGAAAAACTTATAGCAAATTTATTACAATTAAATTATAATTGAAAATCATTACCTTTGAATTTCAAAGGAAGGGATGAAGCGATGGAGGCGACAGGAACTTTACGGGTAAAAGTAGGGCTTGCGGAGATGCTTAAGGGCGGCGTGATAATGGATGTAACGAGCGCCGAGCAGGCGAAAATAGCCGAGGATGCGGGCGCAGTGGCGGTGATGGCGCTTGAGCGTGTGCCGGCGGACATCCGAGCGCACGGGGGCGTCGCCCGTATGGCAGACCCTGAAATAATACAAAAAATTATGGACACAGTAACCATCCCCGTGATGGCGAAGGTGCGCATCGGGCACTTCGCCGAGGCGCAGATTCTTGAAGCGCTCGGCGTGGATTACATTGACGAGAGCGAGGTGCTGACACCGGCGGATGAGAGCCATCACATTGACAAGTGGAAATTCAAGGTGCCCTTCGTCTGCGGTGCGCGCGATCTCGGCGAGGCACTGCGCCGCATCGGCGAGGGCGCCGCTATGATCCGCACCAAAGGCGAAGCGGGCAGCGGCAATATCGTGGAGGCGGTGCGCCACATGCGCCTCGTAATGGATACAATCCGCCGCCTCACCGTTCTCCCCGAAGAAGAACTTATGACCGAAGCGAAAAACCTCGGCGCACCTTACGAACTGGTCAGCGAGGTCGCACGAGCGGGCAAACTCCCTGTCCCCAATTTCGCCGCCGGCGGCATCGCCACACCCGCCGACGCCTCTCTTATGATGCAACTCGGCGCAGAGGCGGTGTTTGTTGGCTCGGGCATCTTCAAGTCCGCCGACCCCCTGCCGCGCGCTAAAGCCATCGTGCAGGCGGTTACCCATTACAACGACCCCAAAATCCTCGCCGAAATATCAAAGGGACTCAAAGAACCGATGTTAGGTATTGATGTTAAAAAACTGCCCGCCGAAGAACTCCTCCAGACACGCGGATGGTAACATTGAAATTTCAAATGTCAAAAAAGACAATCCACTAATTGCACGAATTTACACGAATTAATTCGTGAAAATTAGTGAAATTCGTGGATAAAATATTTTATGATTTCAACTTCACATAACACATTAACTATCGGCGTCCTCGCTCTACAGGGTGATTTTTATTTACACCTGCGCACATTGTCTAAACTGCCGTGCCGCGCGATGGAAGTAAGAACAGCGCATGAACTTGAAGGCGTTGATGGGCTGATCATCCCCGGCGGCGAAAGCACAGCGATTGACAGACTGATAAAAAGAGATGGACTGGGCGATCTCATCCGACAGCGAAATCTCTCAGGCACGCTCCCCATCTTCGGCACCTGCATGGGGCTGATCCTTCTGGCAAAGGATATAGAAAACAGCGAGCAATACAGACTCGCTCTGATGGATATAACGGTGAATCGGAACGCTTACGGGCGGCAGGTTGACAGTTTTGAGGCAGACCTCCATCTTACCAACGGCGCAGGTGAACTATCAGGGGAGTCAACCGGTCTGCCGTATCACGGCGTGTTTATCCGCGCACCTGTCGTCAAGCGCGTCGGCAAATCTGTCAGCGTCCTCGCCGAGCACAACAACCAGCCCGTCCTGATAAAAGAAGGAGATTTGCTGGCGGCATCGTTCCATCCCGAGATTACCGACGATACGAGGATTCACGAACTTTTTCTGAAAATTGTTAAAAAACAGGATTAAATCTTTTCTTTGTGCCTTGGTAACTTGGGGGTAAAAAAATGAAAGTAGATCGGACACAACGCCGTCGGGCACGCGAAGTTGTAACAGCGGAGAAAGAGCGCAAGAAAGATGTGCGCGCCGCCGCATCCGTCCCGTTCCTTGACCACTTTCTTGTCAAGCGCCGCACGGACATACGCGGCGAACTGGATTCACTCATCCGACAGATTGATGAGCAGGCGCAGTTGATTGAAAAATCTCTCACCTTTGAAACACTTGAAACCTACAGGACCCTGGTGCAAAAATTCGTCCACATCGCCATTCACGAACTTTACGAGGTTGAAGAAAAATTGAGCGTCAGCAAGACAGGAAAACAAAAGGCGCTCGTCATCGTAAAAAAAATAAATACCGCGCTTGAAGAATTGACGAGTGAATTTCTCGGCAGACAGGTGAATCTGATAAACTTCATGGGACGCATTGACCAGATTAGAGGCTTGCTTATAGACCTGTATTCTTGAAAGTATTTTGTATCTCGTTGAAAGGTTGCGCGGCTTGAATCGGGACTCGTAGTTCGGAACTCGGGACTCGGGTTTTTTCTGTTACCCGAACTACGAGCCCCGAACTACGATTCCAGCAGCGCAACCGCAACCGAATAACTACTATATAAAATGCCGCTTCGCGATATTATCGGACAACCAATCGCCGTTCAGAGCCTGAAAAATTTCCTCAAGAAGGATACAATCCCGCATGCATTTCTTTTTCATGGTGAAGAAGGCTGCGGCAAACACACCACCGCTGTCGCATTCGCACAGGCGATCAACTGCACGAACACCGCCGATGACGATGCCTGCGGCGCCTGCTCCACCTGCCGACGCATCCAGCGAAACACCGATGTTGATGTCCTCACTTATGAACCTCAAAAAAAAGAATACCTCGTTGAGGAAGTGAACCCCATACGCAAGGAAGCCTTCTATACGCCCAACACCGGCAGGCGCAAGGTGCTGATACTTGAAAAGGCGGAGGCACTGAGCCGCGAAACAGGCAATATGCTTCTCAAAGTGCTTGAAGAACCGCCGCCTTCAACAATCTTCGTCCTCATCTCCGACACGCCCTATCACATTCTCCCGACCATACGCTCCCGCTCTATCCCCATACTCTTTCGCCCATTACAGCCCGCAGAAATGCGCTCCATACTTGATCGCAGCGCAA
>JBFMBQ010000320.1:0-4836 GCA_040755115.1 bacterium | reverse complement strand
TGAAGGTATGTGAGTAAGAGGGAAAAAGATGGGACTTAAACGATATAAACCGACGACATCTGGCTTGCGGTATTCTGTGCTGTTGTCAAATGAAGATATAACGAAGCAGAGGCCTGATAAGTCGTTGACGGTAACAAAGAAGCGCAGAGGGGGCAGGAATGCCGACGGCAAGGTGTCGGTGCGCCATCGTGGAGGCGGGCACAAGCGACGGCTGCGGCTGGTGGACATCTGGCGGGACAAGGTTGATATTGAGGGAAGAGTAACTGCGATTGAGTATGATCCTAACCGCAGTGCCCGTATTGCGCTTGTGTGTTATGCTGACGGCGAAAAGCGATACATAATCGCACCGAAAGGGCTTGCGGTAGGCGACCACGTCAGTTCAGGCGATAATGCGGAAATCAGTGAAGGCTGCGCATTGCGGCTGCGGGACATACCGACAGGTGCGCTGATTCACAACATTGAGATGCGTCCTGGCAGCGGCGGTAAAGTAGCGCGTGCGGCAGGTATCTTCGCACAGATACTTGCCAAAGAGGGAAAATATTGCCATGTGCGGCTGCCGTCAGGTGAGGTGCATCTATTTCATCAGGAATGTCGTGCAACGATAGGGCAGGTTGGCAACGAGGAGCATGGCGTTACATCGTATGGGAAGGCGGGTAGAAAACGGTGGCTCGGTATCAAACCGACGGTGCGAGGCACGGCGATGAATCCGTGCGATCATCCTCACGGCGGCGGTGAGGGAAAAAACAAGAGCGCAGGACGCCATCCGGTATCGCCATGGGGCGTGCCGGCGAAGGGCGGCAAGACGCGGGACCCGCACAAGAGCAACAAGTGGATTGTGATGAAGCGAAAAAAGAAATAATACAGGAGGCATTTAAGGTTGGCAAGATCGTTGAAAAAAGGTCCCTTCGTTGAGGACAAACTCTTCAGAAGGGTAATGAAAGCGCAGAGAGAAAAGCAGACTGGAATGATCAGAACATGGTCGCGTGCCTCAATGATAATTCCGGAGATGGTTGGCATAACCATCGCCGTTTATAATGGTAAGAAGCATATACCTGTTTATATAACGGAAAACATGGTCGGGCACCGGCTTGGAGAATTTGCGCCGACACGGATTTTCCGTGCGCATGGCGGTTCGGAGAAGAAGACGACTGTGAAGGCATAAACAAAAAGGTGCACCCCCAAACGAGTTTGGGGGTGGCACACCCAACTGAAAACATGGCGGAAGTGAAGGCGATTGCAAAATATGTAAGGGTAACGCCGAACAAGGTGCGGCGTATAGCAAACCTGATACAGCGCAAGAGTTATCAGGATGCGCTGGATATTCTTACTTATGTTCCATCGCCGAATGCGGCACTGGTGAAAAAGGTGCTTGAGTCAGCAGGCGCAAATGCGGAAGAGAATCACAATCTTGCGAAAGATTCGCTCTATGTGGCGAGTGCGGTAGTGGATGAAGGTGCGACATGGAAGCGATTCCGCGCAGGTTCTATGGGCAGGGCAATGAGACGGCGGCGGCGCACAAGTCACATTAAGGTCATACTGACGGACAAACTTGAGAAGAAAAAAAGAAGATAGCGGAGGAGAATTTTGGGTCAGAAAGTTCATCCTAAAGGATTGCGGCTGGGTATCATCAATACATGGGACAGCCGCTGGTTTTCCGAAAAAGAATATCTTGCCAATCTGCATGAAGATTTAATGATTCGGGACTTGATACTATCCTGGAACTTCCGCGGCGATACCCGGGGTGGTTCTATGAAAGGTATCAAGCGGCAGATTCGCGACAGCCGACGATTCAGCGGTATTTCTCGTGTTGAAATTGAGCGCAAGGCAAAAGACATAACCGTTTACATTTCAACAGCGCGCCCTGGAATAGTGATTGGGCGGGCAGGCGAGACAATAGAAACCCTGACGCGGTCGTTAGCGCAAAAGACCGGGAAGAACATAAACATACGGATTCGCCCGATAGAGAATCCCGACCTTGATGCCTATCTGGTGGGTGAGTCGGTGGCGCAGATGCTTGAAAAGCGGTTTGGAGTGCGCCGTGCTATGAGGCAGTCAATTGAGCGTGTGATACGGGCAGGCGCGAAAGGCGTGAAGATCGCCGTCGCCGGCAGGCTCGGCGGTGCGGAAATAGCGCGTAAAGAATGGATGCGTCGCGGGCGTGTTCCACTGCACACTCTGCGGGCGGATATTGATTATGCAGTAACAGAGGCGTTCACGACTTATGGTAAAATTGGCATAAAGGTTTGGATATATAAGGGTGATCTGACGACGAATCGCCGTACGCTGGCTGTGGAACAATTTGGATAAGGAACCTAGCGGCACTGAGCGCACCATTGTTCATGTTCGGTGTAGAAAATTGCAAAGGGTAAGATGAGATGCTTCAACCCAAAAAGGTAAAATACAGAAAGATGCAGAGAGGCAGAATGAAGGGCACCCCCACGAAAGGGACAAGTGTTTCATTCGGGGAGTTTGGACTTCAGGCTGTTGAGCCTGCATGGGTAACGAGTCGGCAGATAGAAGCGGCGCGTATCGCTGTTACTCGGTGTGTGAAACGGGGCGCAAAGATATGGATACGGATATTTCCACAAAAGAGCATAACTAAGAAACCGGCTGAAACGCGTATGGGTAAAGGTAAGGGGTCTCCTGAAGAATGGGTTGCAGTTGTGCGTCCTGGGATGGTGATGATTGAAGTGTCTGGAGCAAATGCGCTTCTCTCAAAGAAGGCGCTTACACTTGCCGCACACAAACTGCCGATAAAATGCCGTGTCGTTGAAAGATAATGACATAAGACAGTGATCAGTGATCACTGGTCAGCACAGGGAAGATATGAAACCGACAGAATTAAGACAACTGACAGAGTCTGAACTTGGTGCGAAACTTAATGACTTCATGCAGGAACTGTTTAACCTGAGATTTCAGACTGCCTCACATCAGGCGCAGAATCCAAAGCGCATCCGGGAAGTAAAAAAGATTATCGCAAGGATAATGACGATACAGAACGAAAGGTTGAGGAAGGCGAGTTTATGAGGGGACAAAGGCTAACCATCGTTGGAACCGTAGTCGGCAACAGCATGGACAAGACGGTAGTGGTGCAGGTTGAGATGCAGAAGCGGCATCCCGTAATAAAAAAATATGTAAGGACGCGAAAAAAGTATCACGCGCATGATGAGAAAAATGAGTGTGGGATTGGCGACAGGGTAAGGATGATTGAGACCCGTCCTTTGAGCAAGACGAAGCGGTGGTGTGTTATTGATATTGTTGAGCATGGCAAGGGCAGGAAAATTGAGATTGAGGAACCTGAGGAAATAGTTATGCGGAAGATAAAGCCGCCGGTTGCTGCGGAAGCGGAACCTGAGTCAGAAGCAGTTGAAGGAACGGATGAAGCGCAGCAGGCAGGGGAGACAGAAGAGGAGAACACGGATGATACAGGCGCAGACGAGGTTGAAGGTAGCAGATAATTCAGGCGCAAAAGAGATTATGTGCATACATATTCCCGGTGAGAGCCGGCGGCGGTATGCTGACATCGGGGATGTGATAGTGGCATCGGTAAAGCAGGCAATTCCTCATGCTGCCATTGCGAAGGGCAAGGTCGTTAAGGCGGTAATCGTGCGGACACGTTCAATGATGGGGCGTCCTGATGGTTCGTATATCAGATTTGATGACAACGCTGCGGTGATACTTGATAATCAGAACAACCCGGTGGGAACCCGCGTGTTTGGTCCTGTCGGCAGGGAATTGAGGGATAAGAAATATCTGAAGATAGTATCGCTTGCACCGGAAGTGGTCTGAAAGATTGAAAGTTACATTTGCGGGCAGGATAAAAAGGTTAGTAAAGGGGATTTTGAATGCCGGGTATGTTAAGTAAAGTAAGGATCAAGAAAGGCGATACAGTAAAAATAATTGCGGGCAGGGATCTCGGCAGCGAGGGCAAAGTTGTAAGCGTTCTCCCTGACAGGGGCAGGCTCACAGTTGAAAATCTGAATCTTGTGAAGAAGGCGATGCGCCCCGACCCGCGGACGCATTCACCCGGGGGTGTAGTTCCGATGCCTGCACCGATACAAATATCAAATGTGATGCTGGTGTGCCCGCGCTGCTCGCGGCCCACGCGAGTCAACATAATAGTGGACAAACAGGGAAAACCGCACAGGAAATGTAAAAAATGCAATGAGTTGATTGATGAATAACAGAGATTCGCAGATAAGAAAATAAGGATTAAAGAGAAAATTAGAGAGAGACGGCAGTGAGCAATAACATTCCGAGATACCTTAAAAAATACCGTGAGGAAATTATTCCCTCGTTGATGAAGGGATTGAATCTGACATCGGTTATGGATGTGCCGCGTCTTGAGAAGATAGTTATCAATATGGGTGTGGGGAATGTGAGAGATAATCCGAAATTGATGGAGAATGCACTCAAGGAACTGGGATTGATCAGTGGTCAGAAGGCAGTTATTACCCGTGCAAAGAAATCAATTTCCAATTTCAAGATCAGGGAAGGGTGGGAGATAGGTGCGAAAGTAACGCTGCGCGGCAGGCGGATGTATGATTTTCTTGATCGTTTTATAAACGTAGCAGTCCCACGGATCAGGGATTTTCGCGGTTTTCAGGTGAGGGCGTTTGACGGGAGAGGGAATTTCACCACTGGGATTCGCTAGCAGGTGATATTTCCGGAAATCCGCTTTGATGAAACAGATCACATTCGCGGTATGGATATAACAATAGTTACCACGGCGGGGACGGATCAGGATGGATACACGCTTTTGAAGGCTTTTGGGATGCCGTTCCGTGAAAGATAAAAAACTTGAAGAAGGTTGTACGATATGTCACGAAAAGCACT
>JBFMBQ010000319.1:0-4637 GCA_040755115.1 bacterium | reverse complement strand
ATAATATTGAAATGTGCCCATAATAAAGGCAAATATTGTCGTACTTGAAGCAATTACAGTAAAAATCTCAATAAAGGACATAATTTCTGCACCTACATGTTTTTTTACAATATCATTCTATCACGAAAATGCGAAGAAGTAAAATTCCCAAGTAAAATTATTCCACAACCTTTAGCCTCCAGATTAAACCCTATAGTTGCATAAAAAATGATGAAACCACCAAGAACACAAAGGGCACCAAGGGAAAAGATAATGAAAAGCCTTTTCTTTGTGCTCTTGGTGTCTTTGTGGTTCATTATTTATGAAAAATCAGGGTAAATACTGATGGCTGGAGACCAATCTAAATTATTTCAAATTCGTGTGATTCGTGGATAAAATATGCAGAATAATAACAAGGAGGGAAAAGATGAGGATAAAAATATTTCTGACCACTGTAATTTTGCTCAGTGTTGTCTTTGTTAAATCCCCCGCTGAAATTACAGCACAAAGTCCTGCCCAACCGATGCCGTTTCAGGATCACACCCTGTCAGTGGAGAAACGCACCGCCGACCTTCTCTCAAGACTCACTCTTGATGAAAAAGTGATGCTTCTGGCGCACCGCAACGAAGACATACCCCGCCTCGGCGTCAAAAGATACATTTACGGCAACGAAGGCTTGCACGGCGTGATGCACGGCGGGAAATTCACGGTCTTCCCTCAGGCTATCGCTCTATCAAGCACATGGAATACAGACTTGATGCTTGAAGTGGCGACCGCCATCTCCGACGAGGCGCGAGCGAAACATAATCAGGTGATCAAAGGCGAGATACCTGACCCGGGAACAGGCTTCCTGTCCTTCTGGTCGCCCGATATAAACATCACGCGCGACCCACGCTGGGGACGCACTCCCGAGACCTACGGCGAAGACCCCTATATGGAAGGCAGTATGTGCGTGGCATTCGTTCAGGGTTTGCAGGGCAGCGACCCGAAGTATATCAAAACCGTCGCAACGCCGAAGCATTATGTCGCCAACAACGAGGAATACAACCGTTTTGAGTGCAACGCCATAATAAGCGAGCGCGCACTGCGCGAATACTACCTTGCCCCTTTTGAAATGTGCGTAAGGGAGGCAGATGCGCAATCCATTATGGCTGCCTACAACGCCGTCAACGGTATCCCCTGCAATGCCGACAGGCGGCTGCTGACAGATGTCCTGCGCGGCGAGTGGGGCTTTGACGGCTATGTCGTTACCGACTGCAATGCGCTCTTTGAGATGATCAGGGCGCATAGATATGTGAGCACCGGCAAGGAAGCCGCCGCCGCTGCCCTCAACGCCGGCATTGACCTTGAGTGCGGAAGCGATCAAATCCTGAAAAATCATGTCCACGCCGCACTCAAAAGCGGACTGATGACCGAAGAGACGCTGAATCAGGCTGTGGCACGCATACTGAAAGTGCGCTTCCGCCTCGGGCTGTTTGACCCGCCCGAGATGATCCCCTATTCAACAATACCTCCGGATGTCATCGCCTCTGAAAAACACCGGCAACTTGCGCGCAGGGCTGCGCAGGAATCAATCGTTCTGCTGAAAAATGACAAAGTGAACGATAAACCTCTGCTGCCGCTTGATCTGAAAGACATCAAGTCCATCGCCGTCGTCGGACCAAAGGCATCGGTATGCGAATTCGGCGATTACAGCGGCGAGCCTGCGTATGAGCCGATAACACCGCTCGCAGGCATCAGAAATAAAGTTGGCAATCAGGTCAAAGTTAACTATGTTGAATGGATGCCGATGCTGGACAGCGCAGATTTCACCGTTCTCACGGGCGAGTATCTATTGCCAAGTGAAGGCAAAAAAGGCATCTATGGCTTGAAGGCGGAGTATTTCAACAACAATAAACTCGCAGGCGAGCCTGTCGCCACGCGCATTGACCCCGCCATAAACATTGACCCCCTCTCCGCTGCACCCGACACTACGATACCCTACGGCAAGTTCTCCGTCCGCTGGACAGGCAAACTCGTCCCCGACTTTTCGGGCGGATACCGCTTCGCCGTTACAACTAAAGGTCGCGCACGCCTCTATCTTGACGGCAAACTGCTCGCTGAAAGCGAAGGGAAGATAATCCCGACACCGAAAACCGGCGAGGCTTTTAATCTGGACTGGATGAACAGACTGCGGACGGAAAAACTCACGGCAAACGCCACGCTTGAAGCAGGGAAAACATACAATATTGAACTTGATTATATCTATGTTGACGGCGATGCCCTTGTGCGCCTTGAGTGGGCGCATCCAACGCCAGAGAAGATGAAAGCGCGCAAAAGAGAACTGGAGACGATCAGCAACAGCGATGCCGTTATCGCCGTCCTCGGCATCGGGCGCGAGCAGGAGCGCGAGGCGATTGACCGCCCCGACCTTGACCTGCCCTTTGACCAGGAAGATTACATCAGGCAGGTAATCGCAGCCAACCCGAAAACTGTGGTTGTGCTGATCAACGGCAGCCCGCTCTCTATCAACTGGATAAGCGGGAATGTGCCTGCGATCATTGATGCGTGGTATCCCGGCGAGCAGGGCGGCAACGCCATTGCCGATGTTCTGTTCGGCGACTACAATCCAGCGGGCAGGCTGCCATTCACTTTTTACAAAAGCGTTGATGACCTGCTGCCATTTGACGATTATGAGGTATCCAGGGGCAGGACTTATATGTATTTTGAGAAGGAACCACTGTATCCATTCGGCTATGGCTTGAGTTACACAACTTATGAATACACGAACATCGGCGTTGACAAAAAGACCGCCACGGAGTCCGATACGATAACGGTGAGCATGGATGTTAAAAACACAGGCGGCAGGGACGGCGACGAGGTGGTGCAACTTTATGTGCGCGTTCTGGAGTCAAGCGTGAAGCAGCCTCTGAAGCGACTTAAAGGCTACAGGCGGATTCACCTGAAACGAGGCGAGGCGCAGACCGTATCCATCCCGCTTGCAGTCAAAGATTTAAGATTCTGGGACGAAAGAAATAACAGGTTTGTTGTTGAACCCGGCGAATTTGAAATCCTCGTCGGCGCATCCGCAGGCGATATACGACTGAGGGAGAAAATTGAAGTAAAAAAACAGTTATAATCCTGTTGTTCACAAGATGGACAGGATTGATAGGATGTAGTATCTTATCACTTAATCTGTATGTAAAATGGCAAGATTTATGGAGCCACGGATTAACACTGATGAACACAGATTCTTCATTTACGCCTGCGGTGCAAATATCTATCTCTATCTATGTTAATCTTATCCGTGTTTATCTGTGTTCATCTGTGGTTCAATTTTCTTTTTTTTGATTCGGGCTATACCGAGTTGAGGAGAATCAAGATGCCAAAAAAACCACGCGTGTTGAGCGGTATGCGCCCCACAGGCAGAATCCATCTCGGCAACTACGAGGGCGCGCTGAAAAACTGGGCTGCCATACAGGACAATTATGAGTGCTTCTATATGGTCGCCGACTGGCACGCCCTCACCGACAACACCGATACGACAGGGCTGCCGTCAGAGATACTTGATATGGTCATTGACTGGCTCGTTGTGGGGCTTGACCCTGTTAGAAGCACGCTATTCGTCCAGTCGCAAGTGCGCGAGCATGCGGAATTGCATCTCCTTCTGTCAATGGTTACGCCCATCTCCTGGCTTGAGCGATGCCCCACCTTCAAAGAACTCTACCGCAGCGAAAAGGAGCGCGCCTCGCTGTCCTACGGGCGGCTCGGCTACCCCGTGCTCCAGGCTGCGGACATCATCATTTACAAGGCGAAATTCGTCCCCGTCGGCGAAGACCAGGTGCCGCACCTTGAACTTTCGCGCGAGATCACCCGCCGCTTCAACCGCATCTTCGGAAAAGTTTTTCCCGAACCCCAGCCACTCCTCACCAAAACGCCGCGGCTTCTGGGCACCGACAGACGCAAAATGAGCAAGAGTTTCAACAACTATATCTCCATCACCGCATCGCCCGATGAGATCGCTGAAAGAACGATGGGCATGATCACCGATGTCAAACGCATCTACCTGCACGACGCCGGACACCCTGATGAGTGCAATGTATTCGCCATCCACTCCCTATACGATGCCGCGGGGCGCATGGAAGAAATCCATCGCGATTGCATCGCCGGTACCCTCCCCTGCGCAGACCACAAGAAGGAACTCGGCGATATGCTCGCCGGGTTTCTGCGCCCGCTGCGCGAAAAAAGGGAGAAGATCGCTGCCGACACCGCCCAGATTCATGATATACTGCGGGATGGCACTGAGAAGGCGCGGACGGTGGCAAAGGCAACGATGGAAGAGGTGCGCGAAAAATGCAGGGTCGGGAATTTCGGTGATATTTTTTAAATTTAATTATTCATACATAATTCTGTTTCGCCTTCGGCGAATCGGGAAAAACCCTTTTTGAAAAAAGGGTTATTTCCCGAACCCTTTTCATGAAAACTTTGTCACCCTTTAGGAAAATGATTTTCATAGAGAGTATGAATAATTAAGGATTTAACCCACGAAGAACACGAAAGACACGAAAGGACAACAGAAAAAATGAAACACTATCAGATGAAAAGACAAATCGTTGCAGGGGCACGATTTATCGTGCCTTATTTCGCCGTGATTCTGGCGCTATTGGCTGGTGTGGCTG
>JBFMBQ010000318.1:0-4761 GCA_040755115.1 bacterium | reverse complement strand
GTGGATGACCGCGCTATGCTCATTGCCTGCGGACTCTGGAACTACCATCTGGATGCAACCAGCTGTTAATTCCAGAATCTGGAGGAGGGCGTTCCTGTTAGATTATTATTTCGCAACTACTCTATTGAATAGAAATCTCTTGCAACTAATTGCTACCACAGAAAAATGAATAGAATATGAACAAAAGAGTGGAAATCTACTCTTTTACTTATCGAAATTTCAAAACGTCGCTTACACGATTATATCCTGTATGTCCTTGCGCTCCCTTTCTGATGGTGCCTCGGCAGCGTATCCCAGTGGGAGCATGATTATGGGACGGAGAGCAGGGGGGAGTGAGAGTGCCGTACGCACGTCCTCCTCTGAAAACGCGCCCACCCAGACTGATGAAAGCCCTCTATCAGTCAATGCTAATTGCACATATGCGGCATAGAGAGTCGCATCCTGGACCGCGTAGAGGGTTGCCCCCCGCTCGCCGTATTTCTCGGCAGATTCTGCTCCCTTCGCGCAAATGACCAATACGACCGGTGCGCTCGTGAGAGATTCCTGCCTCCTCATGGTTGCTTCCCGCAACGCGTTCTTTTCTTCGTCGCCCCGCACGATCTTCACGCGGTATGCCTGCAGGTTGCCCGCTGAAGGTGCGCGCTGTGCCGTGCGCAAAATCTCCTCAAGGAGCGCATCATTAACTGTTCGGGGAAGAAATTTCCGCACCGATCTTCTGTATTGTAGCACTTCCTTCAGTTCCATAGATATTGATAAACTCCTAAGTTTTATTCAACTGCCATAATTGATAATTCAAATATCCCGCACAACTGACCCATACTACATAGGGCAACAGAAGCCATGCGGCGAGTTTGGACACGTTCGCAAAAACGACAATCGTGGCGAGAATGGCCAGCCAAAGAAAAATTATTTCCGCAAACGCCCCTGCCGGCGAATGCATGCCGAAAAATATAATTGACCGCAAGTTCTGAAACCAATACCGCAACCAGTAATTTCACGATGGAATTCACTTTCATACGGTAACGGAATGGAAGTATCACTTCATCGCATTATTCGCCTATTCGCGTGCCTGTCCGCCTCCAGCGGGAATAAACGAACTGTTTAGCCTACTATATCCGTCAAGTGGATGTAAAATCATTGTAAAACGAGAGGAGGGGTCGCTGGTGCCCGCTCGCGGTGTCGCTGGCGCCAGCTTGTGTAATAAACACCCATTAAATTATTTTTTAATCATCACCAACATCATCTTGAATGGCTCCGGCGCTTTGAGCGCATGCGGTGAGCCGGCTGGCATCAAAATCATCTCCCCGGCCTTGGCTTCGTATTTCACTCCCGCGATGGTTATTTCAGCCGTGCCGTCAATCACGATCACCAAGGCGTCAAACGGCGCGGTGTGCTCGCTCAAGCCTTGGCCTTTGTCAAAAGCGAAAAGCGTCACCGTCCCCGCGCTCTTGCCGATGATCTCCTTGCTCACCACAGAATTTTCCTGATATTCAATAAATTGTTTGATGTCTTTTGCGTCAGTCATAATTGGTTAGTTAAATTTTTTTATTTCGCATTTTCCAATCTTAATTTTAATTGAAACAAAACATCCTCTTTGAGATGCGCTTTTGCCCAAGCTTTCTGTTTTTCGTCCAACAACTCACCCATACCGGCAAGGATATTCCTGCTCTCAATTTTTTCAACCAAACTAATACATTTTCGCAAAAATTCCTTACAAGGCAGCCCTGTTCTTCTTTGGATAGTTTCCCCGTTGATCAGCCAGTCGTTTCGCAAAAAATGCCAGACATCATAAATGTCCCTATTGGTCCTGCTCTCCCGTTCATAGAGCGCTACCATTTTGTTGGCAGACATATCTTCTTTAACCATTACTTTCATTGAAATGCCGAGGTATGATTTGACTTCATATTTGGAGCCGAAATCCGCAAGGTTAATTTCCACTTTTATATTCCAACCGCCCGGCTCTTTACCGTCGCACGACAAGAAAAAAAACAACCGTCCTCTTTTTTTTGCGGCTTCTTTTATGGTGCCATAATTTTCTAAAACCTTTTTAATCTTTTCAAAAATAAAATCCTGCTTCGTCAAATCAAGCAAATCAAAATCCAAATCAACCGAAAAACGGTTGAGGCCGTAAAAAAGATACGCCGCGGTGCCACCTTTGAAACCCAACAGAGGCCCCAAGGTGTGGTCAGTATAAATATCTTTCAAAATTTTTATGAGAATGTTTTTGTGTATTGCGATGTCAAGCGCCATAATTTATTTCATCAAACAATCCGACTAACGGGACGAGTTTTTGTGACGCTTAAATACTCCCGCACTTTTTTCTCCATCCGTTTGTTGCGGTAAATCGGCAAAATTTCAAAAACCTTATCCCGATCCAAAGGTGAAAGATTGTCGAAATGATATTCCTTGCTCGCATAGATGCGGTCTAAAAACGCGCGCTCTTTGGTGGCGATAGCAACGTCGCCAGAATGTTCTATGCCGGCAGTGTTGCTCAAAACATAACCCTTCATCCGAATAAAAGAAATCTTTTGGTCTCCGACCGCAATATCCCGCGTCACATAAGACGCGACGAAAATATTGCCGTAAAATTGAAAATTAATTCCGGCGCAAGTTAAGACAGTCTCAAAGCTTATGTAGGATGGCGTATAGATGCGCGTGGCCAATTCAAGGCGATTGTAATTTTTATCTTTGGCATAAATGCCGCGCCTGATTCGCAATAGCTTCCCGACTCTGACATATTTATTTAATCGGATCGCGGTCATTTGTTTTCTCTCTTCGTTCCATAACAAAGCCGCGTCTTTGGTAGAAAAGACGGTTCGGTGAGATCGTAATAATATCTCTAAATATTCGCCTTTTGCAGGTCTTTTATTCATATTTTAACTAGAATATACCTTAAAGGTTAATTCCGGTTAAATTATATATTCTATAGGATGCAAGCGCAATAGCGATTTGTATTTGAGACCTTATCGCCTTTTTTATTCCGTTACAATTTAATCTTCTTCATTTTGGCGATTGCCCAGCGAATATCGTCATAAGTGATGGAGTCGGGACACTTTTCTTTGATTGACCCCAAGCGCGCGGGATCGTCGCACTCAGCTATAGCTTTAAGGATGATACGCTCTTTGTCGTGCGGCAGGAACTGGCTCGTGTCGAGCTCACCGCCCGCAAGATACCACTTCATGAGATGACCGTGGATGGTAGAAATGCTTAATCCTCTTGCTCGGCGTATTTCATCAACGCTCAAACCTCGCCGATATAACGTTACGCTCTGCATAACGGTATCTGATAATTCGTCATCGTAACCTGCTGAGCTGCAGCTAATCACGTCGTCTGAATCTCGACCGGGTTCATCTGCCTCCTCTCCTCCCTCCCACTGATAATCCAAACAATGATCGCATCCCTTGCAGTTGTCTTGTTTCAAGGATGAACCGTCGCCGAAGTAGTCGAGGATGAGCTTGCGGCGGCAGGCGCGGGTCGTGGCGTATTCCTGGATTTTCTTGAGCTTCTCGAACTTGATCACCCGCACGACCGTCGCCTCCTGCATCGGTTTGCCACGATCCAAAGACTCCTCGTAATTCTTCTCGATGAAAAATTCGTGGAGCGCAGAATCCTGCCCGCTGTGCAGAAGGACGCAGTACGCCGTTTCCCCGTCCCTGCCAGCGCGTCCCGCTTCCTGGTAGTAATTCTCAAGCGAGGCGGGCATGTGGGCATGGATCACGAAACGGACATCGGGTTTGTCCACGCCCATCCCGAAGGCGATCGTGGCGGTGATCACCGGCACGTCGTCTCGCATGAATTGCTCCTGCACGCGGGTACGCTCTTCCGTTTTCATGCCGGCATGGTAGGGAAGCGCATTGATGCCATTTTCTTGAAGGTACCGCGCCAGTTCCTCGGTCTTGTCCCTGGTGCCGCAATAGACGATGCCGGAACCTTTCATGGAACGAACCAAGCGGGCTAATTCTTCCTGCCGCTCGTAATCGGAGAGATACGCGCGGGTAAAGAAGCGAAGGTTGGGGCGGTCGAACCCGCGCACGAAGGTTTGGGGATTCTGCAAGCCCAGCCGCTTGATGATGTCCTGCTTCACCTCCGGCGTCGCGGTCGCGGTAAAGGTGGCAAGGATAGGACGTTTGGCAAGCTGGGAAATATGTTTCTCGATCTCTAAGTAATCAGGCCGGAAATCATGGCCCCACGTGGAGACGCAGTGCGCTTCGTCGATGGCGACGAGAGAGATCGAAATCTTTCTTAATTGCTCGGTAAAACCCGTGGCCAGTCGCTCGGGAGCAAGGTAAAGAAGTTTAATCTTGCCCGCCAGTACGTCCTGTATACGCCGGTCAATCTCGTCCGCAGGTAATGAACTGTTGATGAAGCTCGCGGCGATCCCTCTCACCTTCAGCGCGTCCACCTGGTCTTTCATGAGCGCGATCAGGGGAGAAATGACCACGGTCGTGCCGGGAAGCGCTAAGGCGGGCAGCTGGAAACACAAGGACTTCCCTCCGCCGGTGGGCATGAGCGCCAAGGTATCGCGCCCTGACAGGATGCTCTGCACAATCTCCTCCTGTCCGGGGCGGAAGGAGGAGAAGCCGTAGTGGGTGGCAAGAAGTTTAATGAGGTCTGGCATACAACAGCGCACACATACTGTTCAAGTCCACGAACATAATTGACAGTCAATAAGAGCTTGTTTTGCGTGTGAAAGTTCGACCGTTTGGGTTAGTTTGGCATCGATAAATTTCATCAGCGCTTCGATTTGTTCCTGTCGTTTCA
>JBFMBQ010000317.1:0-7483 GCA_040755115.1 bacterium | reverse complement strand
TTAAAATCGGTGTTTTGACAGGCTGTTTTAAAAAAGTAACATTTTTGTTACACAGTAACTTTGCGGATACTCTAAATACGGCCAAACAGGCGGGCGATTTGCTCAAAAGCGAACAACAAGCATCTCCGGATGGGACATGAAACTCTCTTGACAGGGACTTTTCTGGATTTTTAATATCTCTTTATTTTATTATCAATATGTCATGACATTTTCTCTGAAAAGGTATATTATTAAAGATATTATCAGGGTAGTATTAAGGACATGCATGTGATCCCTGAAGGAGATCGCTATGAAAAGAAAAAAGCCGTCTTATAAGGAACAGGGAAAGCATATCCGTAAACAGAATAAACAATTAGAGAATTCAGGGGGGAGCGACAGGGAGGGGGAGACAGAAAAGGAAGACATTAAAAAAATCAACTTTTTTGAGGATGCAACGCGTGCCTGCGAGGGCAGACTCCCCTGTTTTGCAGTTAATTCACCCGACATTATGCTCAGATGGCGCCCGGGACAAGGAGTTGTGTATGTTAATCCTGCCCTTGAATCTATAACCGGATATTCGCCTGGAGAGGTAATAGGAAATCCTGGTTTTCTTGTCTCAAAAATCCATCCGGAAGATGTGCCTTATTTTACGAGTGAAATACAAACTCCGGAACAAAAAGAAGGCGGGCGAAAACCCATAGAATTCAGGATGATCGCAAAAAGCGGTTCAGTGGTGTGGTTTGAAGCGATCTTTATCCCGGTATGGAATGAAGAAGGAGTTTTTTTAGCATTTGAATGCATAGGGAGAGACATTTCCAAGTTCAAAGAGGCTGAAGAAGAACTCCAAGAAAATTACATTATGCAATTTGTCCTGAATGAATTGTTGCGCATATCCTTGATGGATGTTTCGCTTGACAGCCAGTTGGAGGTTATTCTTCACTGTCTGACTTCCATTCCGTGGCTTGCGATGGAATCGGGCGGCGGCATTTTACTTTTAGAAGATGAGCCGCAGGTTCTGAAGATGAAAGTAATCCGGAATATAGATCCTGCTCTGGGGAGCGAGTGCGTTCAGGTTCTGTTCGGTCAATGCCAGTGCGGGGAGGCGGCGTTAACGGGTAAAGCCGTGTTTTCTTCTCATAGCGACAGTCGTAGGAAGAATCAGGATGATTGCACTTTTGCATATAACAATTACAGTGTCCCGATTTTATCAGGCGATATGGTTCTTGGGGTAATCAATCTGAGGTTCATGTATGGAGAACAACGCACGGAAAAAACCGCGGAGTTCCTGCGTGCGATAGCCGATGTTGTAAGCGGCATTATAAAACGAAGGCGCGCAGAGAAAGAAAAAGAGGAACTTCAGAAACAACTTCTGCATGTGCAGAAAATGGAAGCCATCGGTCAACTTGCGGGTGGCATTGCGCACAGTTTTAAGAACATGCTTACGATAATAATGGGCAATGCTAAGATGGGTGTGATGAACTTGAAGCCGGAAGAGCCTTGCCACAAAGAATTCGCCGAAATTATTAAGGCGTCCGAGCGTGCGAGTGAACTTACAACGCAACTGCTGACCTTTGCACGGAAGGAAAAAATAAATGTTCAACCTGTGCATATCAATTCAGTTCTCAAAGACCTTATTGACATGCTGGGACGGACTATACGGAAAGGAATAACGATAAAAAGTGCGCTTTCCGTTGACATTCCCCCTGTGAACATAGATTTCAATCAAATGTATCAGGCATTGCTGAACATAAGCAACAATGCCTGCGACGCCATGCCTGATGGCGGTATTCTCACGATTGAAAGCGGCGAGGCATTTCTTGACGATGATTATTGTGCGAGCCGTCCCGAAATCAAACCGGGAAAGTATTGCCTCGTTCAGGTCAGCGATACCGGGGTCGGGATACCGGAGGATGAGTTACAAAGAATATTTGAACCTTTTTTCACTACAAAGGACAAGGGGAAGGGCACGGGGCTTGGTCTTTCTGTAACTTTTGGAATTATCCGCAATCACGGCGGTCATATCAGTGTTCATAGTAAGCCGGGCAGCGGGACTGCTGTAAAAATCTTCCTGCCTTTAATTGTTTAAAATAAAATGGAACCTCGGGTATCGGAATAGTCAACTGAAAAACAGTTCTGAGAGAATTTTGAGCGGGGTTTATCTCTCTGATTCCTTTATACCCGAAGTCCCATCTTCCCTTTGAACCAAGCCCTCTTCCGTCGCTTCAACCCGCAACAGTTGAGGTGAATTAACCGTGCCCCATCAAAATTCACATCCGATCAGAGTTAATAATGTCAGAACACAGAGAATTAACAGTTCGGTTATCATAGCAGCACACTCCTATCCCTATAGATTAAAAACTATCACTCATGCACTGCGTTACAATTGCGCCGGGTCTCTGGGATGTTTTGGATAATGTGCGTTGATTGGGCAGTTGACGCTGTGGTATTTTCTGAATTTCGTCCTGCCAGTTATGGATGTTGCGCAAAAATTCCAGATCAGAGTCAGAGGGTCGGCGCAAGGTTCTTACCTGAGGGGTCTTCGTTGCAGTATCGGATGTAACTATCCTTTTGGTGAACGAAGGGAGCGGGGTTGAAAAGCAGCCGGCGCCGCCGTAGCCATAAGGACATTCACTTGCGGAGAAAACGATTTCTTTGGGGACCGTTGAGGGCATAATGCCTTTATACTCGTAAATCCCCCTTACAGATGTTTCCGTCATTTCAAAATCCAGCAATGTGGTGAAATTGACCGCGTCATACATTCTGCCGAACACCTTGCCATTGCCTAAACCGGGAGTGGCTTTGAATTGTAAAGTGTATGGTTCACCGGGTTTTAAAGCGGCAGGCGCTTTTCTTGCCCTCTGTTGTTTATTGTTCAACAGTGCGATGTTCTGATCACCAGGATATTGCTGATTGCTTGTGAAATCATCAAAGTAGAGATCAAAGTAAGAATTCGTTCCTGCGTAGGCGTTCAGCATAAAGGCAACCTTTTTACCGTCAAGTTGTGCTGCGACCTGTCCCAACTTTTTACCGTCTATATAAACGGATGCGATGCCGTTCCTGTAATCAACTTTGTATGTTCCGTCTGTCTTCGGTAAATACGCCATGCACCAGTCATATAACCAGTTGCCCAGAGAACTGACATATACTGTCGGCTGGGAAGATGGATCAACACTTGTGCCGCTGAATATACTCACGGAAATGCCGCCGCCTTCAATGTCATACAGGCTGAAACTCTGAACAACGGATTCACCTCCGCTTTTACGGTTGGCAATCTTAACCTGCGCTTGAACCTGTTCACCGGGGTTTATATTGAAATAGTGCATAGGGATCACCATCGCTGAGGTATCAGGCGTATTGGTGCGGAAATACAAGCGGTTTTCCCGAATCTCTGTAACTGCTCCGCCGAACACGAAGAAATCACTCCATTTCGCCGGGTCAAGGTAAAAGGAATTGAAATTATCAAAAAAAGTGTTGTATTTTGACATTCCAATTGCGCCCGCTGCTGCACCATCAGTCCTCGCACCAAGCCCATCCCACACATCATCGTTTATACTCGCTTCTTGGGGGAAGTATGCTGTAACAGGATTGTTACCACCCTTCCCGCAGCCGATTGTTAAGAGCAAGATCAGAACTAACAACAAGTATGTTGGTTTGAGTTGTTCAGTCCGACTTTTCATTTTTCATCACCCTATTCCTTAAAGAATTTCTGTCCTTTCTATCCGAACAAATTAACACGCGCTCTCTTGTTTTGAGGTATTATGTGGTGATCATAACCAGTGCTCTTTTTGCCGTTCATAAATGCCTTGTCCAGAGCGATAAATATCTCATAAGGTCTGAACGGTTTCCTCAAGAATTCCACCACACCCAACTCCTTTGCCAAGTCCATTACATCTTTGTCCGGATGCGCTGACATCAGCAGAACCGGCACTTTGCACCCAACTTTTCTCATTTTTGCGATGAGTTCCAGCCCGGTCATTCCTGGCAGCATCACATCTGTTACTACAACCGATATGTCTCCAAATAGAATATCCTCAATTGCCTGTTCTGCGCTCATATACGCTCTGACACGATACCCTTTCCATTCAAGTAGTCGTGTAAAACCTTCTAAAAAATATCGCTCGTCATCAATAATGCACACCCAATCTTTGTAATTCATTATTAATCCTCCTGTATATGCACATCTTTCAAATGCGCAGAAGTCGGTATTGCGGATTACCTACTTGTTTACTGTCGTTCACCTCCTTTCAATTTAGATATAAAGCAAATGTCATGCCAAAGATGACAGCGCTCCAGTAAAAAAAATAGCCGATAAAAAAACAGGGATTTTTAAAATTGCGTCGTCTTTTTAACTTTGTTAAAAAGTAAAAATCTTGTTACAGAGTAACTTTGTTAATACTCTTTTTGATGTTACAAGCCCGGGGAAATTGAGTAAAAAAAGAGGAAATAAGTATTTTGTGAGTTAGGTTTTTATCCTATATCTTTAATGTGTAACATTTATGTTTCATAACAGCATCGGCAATGGGTGTGTTTATTGTTTCTCTGTGGATTCCGCATTTGAATTGTTTTCTTCTTCCTGCTGAAACACTTCAAAGGCGACAATTTTATCACCGGGATCAAGTCTCATCAGGCGAACTCCCTGAGTATTTCTTCCAACGGTTGAAGTTATGGTTTTAACCGGCTGGCGGATCATTATCCCCTTCTCGGAGATCATCAGGATTTCTTCGTCTATGTTTACAACGGCGATTCCCACAACATTGCCGTTGCGTTCGTTCGCACGGATCGTAAGAATACCTTTGCCACCGCGCTTTTGTCCCCGGTAATATTGCAAGTTTGTTCGTTTCCCGTAGCCGTTTTCGCATAAAGCGAGCAGGGAGGCGTTTTCATCAACTACCGCAGCGCCGACGACCTCGTCGTCTCTGTTAAGCGAGACACCTTTCACCCCACTTGCGGCGCGTCCCATGCAGCGGACTTCATTTTCGCTGAATCGGATTGACAACCCGCGCTTTGTTCCGAGAATTATGTCAAACGAGCCGTCCGTTTTCAGGACATATCTCAATTCGTCTCCCTGCCGCAGGGTGATCCCCTTTACTCCAGCCTTTCGCGCTGTATCAAACTCAATCAAATTTGTTTTCTTTACCACTCCGTCCTTCGTAACCATCATCAGATTGCAGTCGTCCGCGAACTCTTTGATTGGAATAATTGCTGCAATCTTCTCCACAGGGGACAGTTGCAATAAATTCACGACAGGCGTGCCCTTCGCCGTGCGGCTTGCCTGAGGGATCTGATAGGCTTTCAGCCTGTAAACCTGTCCGCGCGTGGAAAAGAAAAGTATTTCGTTGTGAGTAGATGTAACAAACATGTGTCTCACAATGTCCTCTTCTTTCGTTGTGATGCCGATGATGCCCCTGCCGCCTCTTCCCTGAACACGGTATGTGTCAAGCGGGAGCCTCTTCACCCAGCCGTCTCGTGTTACAGTTATGACGACATCACCGCGCTGGATCAGGTCTTCAATGTCAATTTCATCTTCTTTTGCCGTGATCTTCGTTTTTCGCTTATCGCCGTATTTTTCCCTGATTTCCTCGCACTCATTTTTGATTATCTGCAAGATCTTCCTCTCGCTTGCAAGAATATCTTCCAGCGCGGCGATCTTTTTCAGGATTTCGGTGTATTCATCAAGGATGGCTTTTTGTTCAAGACCTGTTAGTTTCTGGAGTCTCAGATCAAGGATTGCCTGTGCCTGGATGTCGGTAAGTTTGAACCGTTCCATCAGTTTTGCTTTTGCGGTTGGTCCGTCCGGCGATTTTTTAATGAGAGCGATGACTTCATCAAGATGCTTCAACGCTGTTCTTAAGCCTTCAAGAATGTGTGCCCTTTCGCGCGCCTTTTTTAATTCAAACTCCGATCTGCGGCGGACAACTTCGCGGCGGTGGTCAATAAAATGGGTCAGGGCATCTCTGAGCGTGAGCAGGACGGGGCGGGTCTTGTTGAGGGCGAGCATAATGACGCCGAAAGAGACCTGCAACTGTGTGTGTTTGAAGAGATAATTTTGGACGACATGGGGATTAACATCGCGCTTCAGTTCTATTACGACGCGCATGCCGTCGCGGTCGGATTCATCGCGGATGTCGGATATACCTTCAAGTTTGCGGTTTCTGATAAGTTCAACGACACTCTCAATAAGCGAGGTCTTGTTCACCTGATAAGGGATTTCGCTGATAATAAGGCAGGAGCGGTTGCCTTTCATAGGTTCAATGGAGACGATGCCGCGCACAGTGAATTTTCCGCGTCCTGTGGTGTAAATTTCGCGTATGCCTTCCTTGCCGAGAATCTCGCCGCTGGTTGGGAAATCAGGACCTTTGATGAATTTCATCAATTTCTCGGAAGTCAGATCGGGTTCGTCAATAAGAGCGATGGTGGCGTTGAGGACTTCCGTCAGATTGTGCGGGGGGATATTGGTAGCCATACCGACGGCGATGCCTGAGGAGCCGTTGACGAGGAGGTTCGGGAAAAATGCCGGGAGGATGGCAGGTTCTTTTTCCGAGGCATCATAATTGTCGGTGAAGTCAACGGTTTCCATGTGAATGTCCCGCAGGAGTTCAACGGCGAGGTGGGCGAGACGCACCTCGGTATAGCGCATGGCTGCTGGATTATCGCCGTCAACAGAGCCGAAGTTGCCGTGTCCGTCAATGAGGGTGTAACGCATGGAGAAATCCTGCGCCATTCTGACGAGGGTGTCGTAGATGGCGGTATCGCCGTGGGGGTGGAAGCGACCCATCACATCGCCCACGACTTTCGCCGACTTGCGATGGGGTTTGTCGGGTCCGAGTCCCATATCGTGCATTGTGTAAAGTATCCGGCGATGAACCGGTTTGAGTCCGTCGCGCACATCGGGCAGTGCCCTGCCTACTATGACGCTCATGGCGTAGTCAATGTAGGATTCTTTCATCTGTTTTTCTATTTCAACGGGTAAGGTTCCGGCTGATTTTGCTTCGGTCGTCACTTCTTTTGCCTCCTAATTCAAACTTTCCTCAATAATTTTCTTTTCTTTAGCATTTATACCATAAATCTTATAGACAAGTTCGTCAATTTGTGCATCGGTTTTTTTTATTTCTTCCTCAATTTTAGCCCTTTTATCTGTCTTTTTGTCGCCGATTTCGTTGAGGCGTTTGTTGAGAGTAAGCATTTTGTTGACTAATTCTACAACAGCACTTTCTTCTTCTTTATCTGACAATTTGATCAGCAACTCTTTTATCTGTCTCGCTTGTATTTCCGAGAAAACTTTTTTTGTTGATTTTAAGGACTTGGTATAATAATAATTCATTAGCCGTGAATTGAATAAGCCAAGGAAATAACGAATATCAGTTGGTACATTCTCTTTCTTATTCATAACAACAAGAGTATTCAAAGCGTAGAATTTCTCGGTGTCTATTGTTGCAATAAGCGTTGAACTCACCCTGCGGAAAAAAATTTTTTTAGGAGACAAAAAAATATCTTCTCTTTTGCA
>JBFMBQ010000316.1:0-9708 GCA_040755115.1 bacterium | reverse complement strand
AAATTGCTTTTTTCTCTTTCAAATCTTTTATCTCATTCTCGCTCAAACCGAGAATCGTTGATAATATTTCTTCCGTATGCTCACCGAGAATAGGCGGATGATTCTTAATCTCAACACTCTCCCCATCAAGCCACCACGGGATCCCAGGCAGTTTGATCCTGCCGAATTTCGGATGTTCCACTTCTGCTATCATATTGCGCGCCAGCACCTGCGGTTCTTTAACAACTTGATTCAGAAAGTTTATCGGTCCGCACGGCACACCGTTCTCGGTGAGTTTTTCAATCCAGTATTTCGCAGGTTTTTTTCGCAACTCGTTTTCAAGTATCGGCATCAGTTCTTCTTTGTTCACGCTCCTCGCCTCGTTCGTTGCGAATCTCGGATCGTCAATCATGTATTCCAAGCCTACAGCCTTGCTGAACCGCGCCCACATCTGGTCGTTCCCGGTGCCGATAATAATGTCATCGTCCGCTGTCGGCATCGGCTGATAAATCGTTATCGGCGAATCCGTGCTCCCCATCGGTCTCGGGATTTCGCCCGAAATCAGGTAACTCATTATCCGCGGCGACATAAGCGCAATCTGCCCGTCAAGCAGCGCAACATCAATGAACTGTCCTTTGCCGTTTTTCTCCCTGCCGTATAGAGCGGATGCAGCACAAAATGCAGCAATCATCCCCGCCACTATGTCCGATGATGATGTCCCAACGCGCTGTGGTTTGCCGCCCTTCTCTCCGGTAACGCTCATTATCCCGCCCATACCCTGAACTATCAGATCGTAGCCGGGTCTGTCTTTCAGCGGTCCCGTCTGCCCGAAACCTGAAACGGCGCAATAGATTATTTTCGGATTATATTTTTTCACCTCTTCGTAAATAAGTCCGATTCTCTCAAGCGCGGACGGATTGAAACTCTCCACAAACACATCCGATTTCTCTATCAGCCGAAACAGTATATCTTTCCCTTTCTCTGATTTCAGGTTCAGCGTCAAACTTTTTTTGTTCCTGTTCACGGCAAGATACCACGCAGCCTCGCCGTCAATGAAAGGTCGCCCCCAACCCCTTATCTCATCACCGCCATCCGGTCTTTCAACCTTGATCACCTCCGCTCCCATATCACCCAAAAACATCGCGCAGAACGGTCCCGCCACCGCCCACGAAATGTCTATCACTCTGATGCCGGCTAACGGTTGTTTCATTTTTTAACGCAGATTTACGCAGATATGCAATATTTTTATCTGTGTTTATCCGTGTTCATCTGTGGTTCTAAAATTGCAGTTTTAATGCTCTTTTCGCATTCTCTAACAGAATCTTATCTTTCAACTCAGGCTTGAAACCCGCCTTGTCAAAATCCTGAAGCCACCGCTCAGGACTGATATAAGGATGATCCGAGCCGAACATAACCTTGTCTTTAAGAAAAGTGTTCGCATAAGTTACGAGCGACTGCGGAAAATACTTCGGCGACCAGCCAGATAAATCCAGATAAACATTCCCCTTGTGCATCGCCACCGCAAGCATCTCCTCCTGCCAGGGCCAGGCAGGATGGAGACAGATGATCGTCAGTTCAGGAAAATCCGCCGCAAGATCGTCAATATATGGAACAGGTCGCACATATTTCAGGTGAATCCCGCAGCCGCCGGGAACGCCCGCGCCGTAGCCGGTGTTGCCGACATGAAACTGCACAGGCAAGTCAAGTTCAACGCATTTCTCCCAGAGCGGATAAAATTGCTTATCGTTCGGGAAGAATCCCTGCGCCGCCTGCTGAAATTTCGCCCCCCGAAGCCCCAATTCCTTCGCCGCTCGCTCCAGTTCCTGAATCGCCACCTTCCCTTTCCAAGGATCAACGCTCGCAAACCCGATGAAGGTGTCGGGATATTTCTTAACGATACTTGCGATGTAATCGTTCGTAACAGGCGGCAGTCCCGTGTTCGTCTCTGCATCCCACGCAACCAGCACGCCGAAAATGTCCTGCGAACGATATTTCTCCGCAAGTTCCTCAACCGTTATCGTCTTTACTTCCTTCCCGAAGTAACTCATCGCCGCCGCAAGATACTTTCCCCCGCTGTCTATCAAATCCTCCTTTGTCCCCGGATGAACATGCACATCAATCGCTTTTATCATTTTATCTCCCCCATTAAATATTTTTACTGCGGTTTTCATAACTGATAGCATAATTCATACGCACCACGGATTGCATCTTCAATGTTCCCCGCCTTTTTGCAATCACCGATTGCATAAACTTCGGGTGCTTTGTCTTTCAGTGAATTGTAGAGTTTTTCGTCTGGATTAAACCCGACAGCGAGCACAATGGTGTCTGCGTCTAAAAATTGTTTCTCCCCTTCTTTTATTATGTAAACCCTTTCTTCTTTAACTTCTTCAATGACAGCGTCGGTTATGATATTCACATTGCGTTTTTTAAAATTCGGCATGTAAAATCCCATCTTCACACTGGGACTCAAATCCCTTCCCCATTTCTTGAGCACTTCAACAATTGTAACTTCTTTCCCCCTTTCCGCTAAAAATAATGCCGCTTCGCACCCCACGCTGCCGCCGCCGAGAACTATCACTTTTCTGCCGGCAGTTGCCGCGCCGCTCAAAACATCTCCAGCCGTAACAGCCTTCTTCTCAACCCCTTTTATCTCGGGCACAATCGGCGCACCGCCGGTCGCAACAATTATCACATCAGGTTTTTCTTTCTTTATATCTTCCTCGGCGAATTCTTTTCCGAGCACGATATTGACATTTAGTCTTTTCAGGACAGCGCTGTAATAACGGACGATATTTTCAAGTTCGTCTTTGCCCGGCGGGATTACCGCGAGGTTCAATGCCCCGCCGACTCTGTCCCCTTTTTCAAACAGCATAACCTCATGTCCCCTCAACGCGCATACCCTCGCTGCCTCCATACCGGCAGGTCCGCCGCCTACTATTATTACCTTTTTCTTTTTCGCCGCCGGTTTTATCTGGAATTCCGTTTCCCTCCCAGCCTCTGCATTCTGCATGCATTTTATGCCTGAAACGAACAGGTTGTCGGCGCATGTGCCGCACGCTGCGCACATTCTTATTTCCTCTAATCTCCCGTCCCTGTGTTTGTTCGGCAGATCAGGATCGGCAATGAGCGCCCTGCCCATAGCGATAATGTCTGCCTTGCCTTCCTCTATTATCTTTTCTGCGAATTTCGGGTCGTTAAACCTGCCGACTGCTATCACAGGAACCGAAAGCCCTTTCTTGATTTCCTCCGCCAGCGGCACGAGGCAGCCGCGCTCCCACATCATCGGCTGTATTATCCACCACATCGCACCATAATTGCCCGCCGACACATGCACCGCATCAATCCCGGCGTCCTCAAAAAGTTTCGTCATCACTTTCGTATCCTTCAGCGTAAGTCCGCCCTCTATATATTCATCCGCCGATATTCTGAAAAGCAGCGGAAAATCCTCCCCATTCTTCTCCCTTGTTCGCTTTATGATTTTCAGGGCGAAAGTCGCCCTCTGTTCAGGCTTCTCTCCGCCGTATTCATCGGTTCTTCTGTTTGACTGCGGTGACAGGAACTGGCAGATCAGGTAGCCGTGAGCGCCGTGAATTTCAACTGCGTCAAAGCCCGCTTTCTTTGCGCGCAGGGCGGCATCGGCAAACTTTTCAACAAGTTCATTCACTTCTTCAATCCTGAGTTCACGCGGCATCTCGCCAGCCGGAGACCACGGAACCGCGGATGGTGCAATGGGCTGTGTGCCGATGTATTTTTCTCTTGATTGCCTCCCGGCGTGGTAGATTTGTATGCAAGCCCTTGCTCCGTTTGACTTGATTTCATCTGCGAGTTCTGCGAGTCCGAGTATAAATTTATCATCCCATATCCCAAGATAACCAGGGAAACCGACGCCCTCCGGCGCCACCGCCGTCGCCTCCACGATTATCATCCCCGCACCGCCCCCCGCACGCCTGCCGTAATATTTTTTTATCCGCGCACTCACCACGCCGCCCTCGCCCCCGAACCCCGTACCCATCGGCGACATCACTATCCTGTTCTTCAACTCCAGCGCCCCGATCTTTATCCCCTCAAATATTTTGCCCATCGCCTGATCCCTTTCTTCTGCTTTTATGTCAATTTTATCATTTTAATTTAAGTCCGATGTAATTAAAATATATTTTATCTACAATAATGTTCAGAAGAATGATTTTTCGGGTAATGAAATGATAGAGGACATAGCAGGCGAATTTTTTCGCGGAGACCGTTCTGGAGTGAGCGATGTCTTTTCATAAAATAATTTCTTACTTCAAATCATTTGTAGCCCCCGCCGCAGTAACCGTTTTAACCCTGTTATATTTTCAGTTTTTACACATGTATCTTTATTTCGGCAATGCGCAGTTTGCATACTGGCTCCCGGTTCTCCTGATACCTCCCGTTGCCCTTGAAATTTATTTTACAAGTATATTTGAAGTCAGGGCTTATGGCTGGAGAAAGGCTGTAATCTACGGACTGATCACAAGGTTGCTTTTTATATCCGCTCTCTTTTATTTCTATATATGGGAAACTCTCAGGGTGAAGAACACGCCGAATGTATACTTGCCTCTTCTATCAAAATTTCCTTTTAATTTCAGGTATTTCTGGATTGCAAATCCAAAAATCAGCATTGTTATAATTTTAATCCTGTTGATAATTTATCTGTTTTTTACATGCAGGTTGAAAGTTTTTCGCTTTATAACCACAGTATTGCTTCCCATTGCAGCCTCTCTTCTTCTCTTCCAACTTTTTTATCATCCCCCGGAGTTTGTTCAGCGTATCCAGAGGGATAAGCGACCGGATTTTGTGGAAAAGGTTTTCCCGACCGATGAATATAAAATTAGTCAAAATGTCCTTGAAAACTTGAAATATCCGAGAGATATTTATGTATCCCCGAATGATGAATTTGTCTTTGCAGGGTATGGTTCAACCTACGGTTTTGACATCTGGAATAAGCCAAATGTTTTATGGATTGATCTCGTTGAAAAAAAATCATGGCATAAAAAAATGGATGCTATAAGGCGTTTTTACACCGAATGTCCCCGAAAAATTTATTTTGCCCCATGGCATGGCTCTGAATTATATTCTTTTGATACCGACAAAAGAGAATTTCGGAAATTTAAACTGCCTGCTGAAGTAGCAGGTTATCCTGTCGAGGAAATCAATTTCACATACTACGCCTGCGATACGCAAACCGTATATATGGTAAACAGCAGAAACCCTGTGATTTTTGCGTGGGATGCGGAACGGAACAAACTGAAGAAAACGGCTGCACTGGCGGGACAGAAAGGTATGATGTTCGGTGACACACTTGCGATGATCGCCAGGAATCACCATAGCAATTCTCTTTATATGATAGTTCTCGGTCGTTATCAGATGATTGATGTAGATGAAAAGACATTGAAGGTGAAGAGATTTATAAAATTGCCGGACGGATGCTTTGATATTCTTGTGTCATCAGATGGAAAATATATCTATGTCCCCGGCGCATACAAAGGTGCTATATGGCAACTGGACACGAAGTCAATGAAGGTCAGGAAGAAATTCCCGGCGCCGATTCACTGCCGAAGACTTCTCCTCTCCCGTGATGAAAAGTATCTTTTCGCTTCTTCTTATGTAACAGGCTATTTTGTAGTTTATGACATAAATACTGGGAGAAAACTACTGAATATTTATGTTACACCTAAAATTGACGGGATGTATATGACCAACAATTTTCTCTATCTTCTTGGAGCGGAAGGACTTTTCAGGATAAAGAACGAAGATATATTAAAACACATAAAGATGAAAGAAAGTTAACTCCTGAATGTCTGGGTGTGTGGAGTAAGCCTAAAGTTGTAAAAATTTCACGCAAAGAGCGCGAAGAAACGCAAAGTTCGCGGAGGGGAAAAATGGTAAAAACAATGATGGATAAGTAGGGGCAAGGCATGCCTTGCCCCAACATCTTTGCATTCTCTGCGCATTCTTTGCGACCTCTGCGTTTCATCTTTTAATTTTTTTGCAATATTGAGGGTGAGCGATGTCTTTTTATAAAATAATCACTTTCCTCACATCATTTACAGCCCCTGCCGCAGTAACCATTATAACACTTTTGTATTTTCAGTATTTACACATGTATCTTTATTTCGGCGATGCGCAGTTCGCATTCTATCTGCCTGTTTTTCTGATACCTCCTGTTATTTTTGAAATTTATTTTACCCGTATTTTTGAAGCCAGAACTTATGGCTGGAAGCCTACTGTTGTTTATTGCCTGATCATCAGGATCTTCTTTATATCCGCTCTCTTTTATTTTTATATATGGGAAACTCTCAGACTGAAGAACTCACCGGATGTTTTTCTGCCTCTTCTTTCAAAGTTTCCTTTTAATTTCAGGTATTTCTGGATTGCGAACCCGATTATCAGCACTGTTCTAATTTTGGTTCTGTTGATAGTTTATCTGTTTTTCACATACAAACTGCGAATTTTTCGTTTTACAACGACTGTTTTGCTGCCAGTTGCGGCATCCTTTTTTCTCTTCCAACTTTTTTATCATCCGCCGGAGATTGTTCAGCGCATCCTGTGGGATAAGCGACCGGATTTTGTAGAGAAAGTTTTCCCGACCGATAAATATAAAATTAGTCAAGATATGATTGATAATCTGAAATATCCGAGAGACATTTATGTAACCCCGAATGATAAATTTGTCTTCGCAGTGTTTGGTTCAACTTATGGTGATGACATCTGGAATAAACCCAATGTTTTATGGATAGACCTTGTCAGAAAAAAATTACTCCAGAAAAAGATGGATGCTATCAGGCGTTTTTACACAGAGTGTCCTCAAAAAATCTATTTCACCCCATGGCATGGCTCTGAATTTTATTCGTTTGATACCGGGGAAAAAAAATTTCAGAAATTTAAATTGCCTGCAAAAGTGGCAGGTTATCCAGTTGAAGAGATCAACTTCACATATTATGCCTGCGATACACAGACCGTGTATATGATAAACAGCAGAAACCCTGTGATATTTGCGTGGGATGTCAGGCAGAACAAACTGAAGAAAATGGCTGCACTCGTAGAACAGAAAGGGGTTATGTTCGGTGATTCACTGGCGACGATAGTCAGGAATCACCATACCAACTCTCTGTATATAATGACGCTCGCTCGTTATCAGATGATCGAGGTTGATGAGAGAACATTGGAGGTGAAGAGGTTTATAAAATTACCTGACGGATGTTTTGATATTTCTGTAACATCGGATGGAAAATATATTTATATGGCAAGCGCATACAAGGGCGCGATATGGCAGGTGGATGCGACATCAATGAAGGTCAGGAAAAAATTCCCTGCGCCGGTTCACTGTAGAAGAGTTGCTATTTCTCCTGATGAAAAGTATCTTTTCGCTTCTTCCTATGTAACAGGTTATTTTGTGGTTTATGAGATAAATACTGGAAGAAGATTAATGAATATCTTTGTCTCTCCAAAGATTGACGGGATGTATATGACAGACAGTTTTCTCTATCTTCTCGGGGCAGAAGGGCTTTTCAGAATAAAACATGAAGATATATTAAGGCATATAAGAATGTAATAACTTACAGGTAAATCGAGCGATTCTATCTATGATATTGCTTCATCTAATGAGTGATTAATTTGGAGTGCGACAATTCATTGTCGCTTTCAAAGACGGGAATTAATTCCCGTCATAAACAAAGCGGTGATGAATCACCGCACTCCAAAATTATTCATCGTAAAAAATCGCTCAATTTAGGTTACAATTGTCATGTTACTCTTGAAATGGCACAGATACAGCAAGAATGAAACTGATAAGTATTAACTGTCCCTGAATTATTCATAAGAGTAGAGAATTTGTAGAATGTAGGGGCAGGTTTCAAACCTGCCCCTACTGGGTGAATAAATTACACAAACCGCGTGAATAATCCTGGTGTCATTGGATGTATGATACTACACAACCGTTACCCCAGGTTTTCCAAGAATTCACCCCAAAATATTGATTACTGTATATAACAAATTTATAATAAAATTGCCCTTTCAGACAAAAAGGCGCGTTTTAATGAAAAAGACACGACTGGCAATTGTAATACCCCCTGTGGTTATGCACACCTTCCGTGATCCGGGGATGAAGCATTCACTCCCGCATATCGGAATCGCTTATTTAGCCTCAAATGTTGATACTCAAAGGACCGAAGTAATTATTCTGGATTGCCCTGTGGAACATATAAAAATTGAAAAACTGATAGCAAATCTTGAACAATTCAGTCCTGATGTTGTCGGTTTCACCGCTTCCACTTTTCAGATCAACGAAGCCGCAATCGCCGCCGACGCCGTAAAAAAATCAATGCCGACAGTAACAACACTTATAGGCGGATACCATGTTACCCCATCGCCTGTGGAAACTATGGAAAGATACCCATCGTTTGACATCGCCGTTGTCGGTGAAGGTGAACAGACTCTGAAACAACTACTTGAATATTTGCCAGATTCAAAGTGCCTCTCATCAATTGATGGAATATGCTACCGTAACGGGGGAGAGATCAAAATGAATCCGCCTCGTGCGTTAAATCAAAATCTCGATAACCTCGCTTTTCCCGCCTTTCACCTCATGCCGATGGAAAAATACAAAGGAATGTATATCCTGATGCTGCGAAAAAATCGAGGGATCACGGTTTCAACTGCCCGTGGATGTCCATACCAGTGCACTTTCTGCTACAGGATTACAGGCTCAAATTACCGCACCCGTTCCATTCCCTCCGTAGCGGAAGAAATTAAAAGAAACATCAGCGATTTCAAGATTGACCAGATTGTGATTATTGACGAATCCTTTACCATTAACAGGCAGCGCACATACGAATTTTGCGAGCAACTGCTCAACGCAGGGATCCCAAAAAAAATCGGGTGGGTATGTGCATCTCGGGTGGACCTGGTAGATCAGGAAATCCTGAAGCGAATGAAAGAGGCGGGATGTGAATTGATCGTCTATGGCATTGAATCGGGCAACCAGGACATCCTCAATAAGATCAAAAAGAACGCCAGACTTGAAACAGCAATTGAGGCGATCCGCTTGACCAAACAAGCGGGTATCAAAACTTTTGCAAGTTTTATTTTTGGGCTTCCTTATGAGACGAAGCAAACTATTCAGGACACCATAAACTTTGCAATGAAAATTGATCCCGATCTCGTATCGTTTTCTAAACTTACACCTTTTCCAGGCACGGCAGTTGCTGAAATGGCAAAAAAAGGAGTCGGTGGACTGAAACTACTGACCAATGATTACACAAGATACGGCAGGACTATCGGCGTTGCCCTTGAGTTGGAACAACTTCCCCTTAAGGAACTTGATAAATATCACCGCCTTGCATATCTGCGATTCTATATGCGGCCTTCCAAATTCTACGGATTTTTCCTCATCGCAGATATAATGTTGGTGCTCTTAATGATCTGGCATACCCTGGCGTCTATCTTTAAGCGAAAGTAAACAATGATAAAATAATTTCAAATGTCAAGGTCTAAATGTAAGATGAATCTCAAAAATCAAATGACAAATTTGGGTAAGACGGTAAATGGTAGAAGCAAGATGATCTTTGATCATCTCCCATCTTCCGTTTCCCTTCTTACGAACTTTGATATTTGACATTGATTTGACATTTGTAATTTGTTATTTGTAATTTTGATATGGATTGCCTGTTAGTTCATACAATAATGCGGTCGGAAAATATCAGTTTCCAC
>JBFMBQ010000315.1:0-2132 GCA_040755115.1 bacterium | reverse complement strand
CGCCGCCGCAGCCTGTTATGCCGATAGTTTTCATGCCGATTTTTTTTGCGGTTTTTGCGGCTTCAATCACATTGGGTGAGTTGCCGCTTGTTGTATAGATGATCAGTAGGTCTTTTTTTGTGCCGTGTGCTGCGACCTGGCGTGAGAATATATGGTCGTAGCCGTAGTCGTTGGCGATGCTGGTAATTATTGAGGTATCGGTGGTTAGGGCGATGGCGGGGAGCGGCTTTCGGTCGGTTTTGAACCGCCCCACGAGTTCGGCGGCGAGGTGCTGCGAGTCGGCGGCGCTGCCGCCGTTGCCGCAGGCGAGTATGCGCCCGCCTTTTTTTATTGTGCCTGCCATCAATTTGGCTGCCGTGATAATTTCTTCGGCGCAGGCGGCACGCAATTCCTGTTTCACACGGCAGGATTCGTCAATTGAATTTTGAAGAATTGCGAACATTATTTAAATTTTTCTCAATGTTTCAAAATACTCTTTACGAGTAATACCAGCGGTTCTTATGTTAGATTGAATTATATCAACACGGACCTCATCATACTGGGGAATCACAAGAGGTCTTTTTATGCCTGGTTTGCTCATTATGATATGACTTCCTTCCTGTCGTTCTATTTTAAACCCAACTTTTGAAAAACTTTGATTAGTTTGCGGCTTGGTATCGGAGTTATGCGGGGCATTTATTTCCTCTTGCCCTTTCGTTGAAAAGTAATGGAATGGGAATTTCAATGGGGATGGTCCCTTTCGGGATTTTTCGTTCTTTCCCTCTTACAGGCTTCTCGTATGCTTCAAAACCCAATTCTCTCAAAACTTCATCAAGTGTTCCTCTTTTAATACAGGATTCTATAAACAAGGTAGATGCTTCTATCAGGTTATTAATTGCCTCTTCCTTTGTTTTTCCCTGGGAATAAACATCAAGAGGCGGACAACATGACACATACCAATCTCCATCTTTCTTTACTTCTCCAAAAAGGTGTGCGATAAAAAATAGAGTTTTCATCCCGTTTAAAGTTTATATTACAAAATAATTCAATTCAACCATCCTATTTTTCTTATATCAATCGTTTCATTCCCAGTTGTTCTCATTTCATCACAATACTTTAACAAGATTTTCGTTCTTATCAGGACCTGGCAGTCGCCCGCGCTTGGCGATGGGTTTGCCGTTGACTTCTTTTATATCCATTGTCATTTCAATGGGTGTTGCGCAGGAGATATAACTCCCGACGCCGAACATATCTGCGCCTGCCGCCTTGAGTGCGCGCACTTTATCGGGTGTTAAACCGCCTGAAACGACGATTTTCACGCTCTTGAAACCTTCTATATCAAGCCGTCTGCGCACCTCGGCGACCAGGTCGGGGGTAACGCCGCCGCGCTCCGATGGCGTGTCAAGCCGCACGCCATGCAAGCGGTTTTTAAGCGCATGGGCGACACGCAATGCTTCTTCGCCTTCGTCTTTCAGTGTATCAACAAGAATTATGCGGGGCACATCATCGGGGTAGATTTCGTCAAAGGTTTCAGCGATGCTGACCGTGTCGCCGGCGATGATGATTGATGCGTGCGGGATGGTGCCGACAGGTTGTTTTCCGCTGATAAGCGCACCGAGGATGCAACTTGAGCCGTCAACGCCGCCCACAAGCGCAGCGCGCTCCATCACGGGCGCCACCGCCGGGTGAATGTGCCGCGAGCCGAAGCATATCACAGGTGAATCGCCCGCCGCTTCTCTGATTTCCGCTGCCGCCGTCGCCCAGCCTGAGGAACTCGCAAGTATGCCCAGTATTACCGTCTCATACATCCCGAACCTGTCATACCTGCCGCGCACCTGCATAACCGTCTGCTTTCGGCTGAACCTGTCACCCTCGCGGCACGAGAGGATGCTCACTTCCCTGCCGCGCAGCAGATTCACGACCTCTTCTACGCCGCAGAAGACGCCGGCGTCGCGCGCGAAGATGTCCATGACGACTTCTGCATCAAGCAAGCCCATCTTGCGCAGAATATCATAAGTGCGCAGCCAGTAAATATCTGTGGTTGCGCCTGATTCTATCTCTTCGTGTGTGGCGGAGAAAAATTTCCGATCCGGTGCGATGACAATCTTCCGTATATCAGATGTTCCTTTTAACTCGTCCATTTGCCCTGTCCG
>JBFMBQ010000314.1:0-7087 GCA_040755115.1 bacterium | reverse complement strand
GTGCCGCTGATCAGTTCCTGCACTTTCGGGTGCTCAGGCGCAAAGACCATAAAGGTAACGCCGAAAAGCGTGTCGGGGCGAGTGGTAAAGATTGGGATGTCTTCACCCGTGTCCTTGAGTTTGAAATTCACGAGCGTGCCGAAACTTTTTCCGATCCAATTTTCCTGCATCGTGCGCACACGCTCGGGCCACCTGTCAAGTATCTGGAGACCGTTCAGGAGTTCTTCAGCATAATCCGTTATGCGCAGAAACCACTGTTCAAGGTCGCGTATTTCTACCTCAGAATCGCAACGCCAGCAGCGACCGCTTATCACCTGCTCGTTTGCGAGAACAGTGCCGCAGTCTGGACACCAGTTGATGGATGCCTTTTTGCGGCAGGCGATGCCCTTTTCGTAGAATTTCAGGAAAAGCCACTGATTCCAGCGGTAATATTCAGGGTCGCAGGTGGCAAGCGTGCGAGACCAGTCGTAACTGAGTCCCAGCCGCTTCTGCTGTGCCTTCATCTCTGCGATGCACCGCGCCGTCCATTCCCCCGGGTGAACCTTGTTTTCAATTGCTGCGTTTTCGGCGGGCAGCCCGAGTGCATCGTAGCCCATCGGGTAAAGAATATCGTAACCCCGCATGCGCAGGTATCTTGCGAAGGTGTCGCCGATAGTGTAATTGCGCACATGCCCCATGTGAAGTTTGCCTGACGGGTAGGGGAACATCTCAAGGAGATAGTATTTTCCCTTGTTACCCGCCTTTTTACCGGCGAAATTTTTATTGTCCTCCCAGTATTTCTGCCACTTCGTTTCTATCGTCTTGAAATCGTATTCGCGCAATGGTATTCACCAGCCTGTCTGAAATCTTTCAACGCACTTATCAGAAAAAAATGATAAGAGTATTGATGTAGATAGTCAAATGATTATTGTTATTAACCTTAACAGTTATTGTCAGAATATGGTAAAATTATCCTGAAATGTTGACGAAAGTTATCATAAGGAATTTCAAACGGTTTGAATATGCTGAAATTGAATTGGGAGAGAATGTTGTATTTATAGGTCCTAACAACCTTGGGAAAACCACTGCATTACAAGCGTTGGCATTGTGGGAAGTAGGTTTAAAAAAATGGAATGAAAAGCGCAAGGGGAAAATCGCACCAGAGAAGCGTCCTGGCGTAACTATTAATCGGCGCGATCTTGTAGCAATCCCGATACCAGTTGCGAATCTGCTATGGCGTAATCTTCATACAAGAGATGTCCAAAGGATAAAAGGGAAACTGGAAACAAAGAATATAAGGATTGATATCATTGTTGAGGGTGTAACCGGGGGTAAGAACTGGAAATGTGGTTTTGAATTTGATTATGCAAATGAGGAATCATTTTATTGCCGGCCGCTTCGCCTTTCAGAGAAAAATGATAAAGATCGCATGCATGTTCCTCCTGAGGCGGAGAATGTGCGAGTTGCGTTTCTCCCCCCCCATGTCCGGCTTAGCGGCGAATGAGGATCGGCTCGATCCTGGTTCCGTCAATGTTCGGATAGGTGAAGGCAGAACTGCGGAGGTACTCCGTAATCTATGTTATAAAATTCACGAAGAAAATACAGATAGATGGAATAAATTATCCGATCATATAAAACCTCTTTTTGGTTCCGATTTAGAAGCCCCTGAATATATTGGGGAACGCGGAGAAATTGTGATGAGTTATCGTGAGAGGGGGGTCAGATTTGATCTTTCTTCTTCTGGGAGGGGACTTCAGCAAACCTTGCTTCTTCTTGCATATATGTATGCCAACCCCGATACGGTGCTTTTACTTGATGAGCCTGACGCACATTTGGAGATGCTTCGCCAGCGGCAGATTTATCAGTTACTTACAGATATAGCGAGAAGAAACAACAATCAAATTGTTGCGGCGAGCCATTCGGAGATTTTATTGAACGAAGCCGCAGACCGCGATGTTGTTGTTGCATTTTTAGGGAAACCGCACCGTATAGATGACCGAGGCAGCCAACTGATTAAGGCTCTAAAAGAGATTGGATTTGAGGATTATTATCAGGCTGAACAGACAGGCTGGGTTCTTTATTTAGAGGGTTCTTCAGATCTTGCCATATTGCGGGCGTTTGCTGATGCACTTGAATACAAAGAGGTTCAGATGGCGCTTGAACGCCCATTTGTTCGTTATGTTGGTAATCAACCTGGTGAGGTTAGTAAGCACTTCTTTGGATTTCGTGAAGCGGTTCCAGATTTACTTGGAGTAGCGATTTTTGATAGATTAGAAAAACCACCAGATAACTTAGGGGCAGTAGGTTTGATGTGGGAACGGCGGGAAATTGAAAATTACTTATGCTATCCTGAAACACTGGAGGCTTATGCAAAAGATGAGGGGCAACAGTCTACTCCGGATCCTCTTTTTTTGGAAGCAGAAATTAAAAAACGGATTGATATTATGAAAGAGTCTATTCAGGAAATTCAATCTGCACTTGAAAAACTTTATAAAGTTTCCCCATGGGATATCAACACCAAAGTAAGCGATGATTTTCTCAAACCATTATTTGAAGAATATTATAAAAAATTAGGTATACCCAATATGATGTCAAAAAAGAACTTTCATGAATTAGTCCGTTTTGTTCCGAAGGAAAAGATAGACCCCGAAATCAGGGAAAAACTGGATGCCATTGTTAGGGTCGCTAAAAGTGCTCAACCTATGGAAGAATAGATTCTCCACTCAACATAATTCCAAAGATAAAAATTAGTGAAACAAGATTATTTTTTGTCAATCTTTTGCAGCATGTCAATGATGAGTTGGAGGGAGACGGCAAGGGATTCGGGGCGGATGTAGTGGATAGTATCATAGCGTGTGTGGTAGTTTGGGGCGAGTCTTGAGGAATCCTGGCATAAGATGCAGACGGAGGGGATGCCGGCAAGTGAGAAAGCAGAGGCATCGGAGGCGCCGAGCGGGATGGGCGCTTTTTTTATGTGCCGGTTGCGGGCTGCGGCGGCATCCACCGCCATTTTTATCAATTCGGGGTTATGTCTTGCGCCGTTGAAGATTTCGCGTGTAATGACGGTCAGATGCCGTTCATCGTAAATGCCGTCAAGAAAAAGACCATAGGTAGGGATGCTTTTCAATTCGTTGATGTGTTTTGCAATGTAGCGTTTTGCGCCGCGCAAGCCTGCCTCTTCACACGCCATGCCGACAAGGACGACTTCGGTGTTTTCAGGAAAAACTCCATTATTTCCTTTAGCATCAGATAAACTTTTACCGAGCCCTGTCATTACTGCGACACCTGACATATCATCCATTGCCCCCGGCACGGGTTTGTAAGTGTGAAAAAACATGAATGAAAGAATGAATGGGGAAAATGCAGCACAGGCGATTCCAAGATAAGAATAAATTTGTAAATCCGCCGAACCGATGACATAAGCGATTGTTTTCGCAGCGCTCGCAAACAACACCAATATTACACCGATACCCGCTGCTATCATCACCGGGATTGCGGCGTTTTTAAGGTAATACCAAAGGTTGAATTCATAAGCAGAATCCAGATGTGCGCTGATGATGACTCTTTGACGGATTTCGCCTTTTGGCAAAATTGTGCCGACGATGTTTTCACCTGTCTTTTCAGGGAAAAAAACATCAATGAATTCATGATACCTGATCAATTCAAATAGCAACACACTGGCGCCAACCGCGATGAAAATGAATGATACTGGCGGGAAAAACCAATAGAAAATCAATGCACCGATATAGAACAGGACTGTGAATGGTAGAAATCCGAAGAAAGCGGATGGATTGCATTTGAAAGGTTCTACAGAGACTCGGTCGCATAATGGATCCCATTCGTTTACGAGGAGATTGCCGAGTTTTTTTTCGTTTTCGCTGCATGACTCGCGCGGACCTATTTCGTCCATGACGCGTTTTATCAGGTTGAACATGTAGTCGGTATAATTTTCAGCGACCATTATGATAAATTCTCCGATGGAGATATTATGCGAAATTATTGTAAAAGACAAATTTAAACGAAACCACGGAGTCAAGGAGAAGGCAAATTGAGAAGGTTGAGTGATGAAAAGAATCGGTGGGAGAGGTTTCTCTCCCACCGATCTCGTTTCCGTTACTTAAACCGGTTCTGTCAGAATCACATGAAGGGCAGGGGATTTATTTTCTTGAAGTCTTTTTCCCTGCCCCTGTGGCAGCAGCCGGACATTCCCCCTTGATATAATGCTGCACTTTGCCTGATGTGCAGGCGACACAGTCGTTGCTGTAGGTCTCCTTCGGGTTCGTTTCCGACCAGCCGCAGACCGGCGCCCAGAGCATATAGCACGCCATATCCCCCGACATACCTTCCGGGCATGCAAAAACGCATGTCTTTAAAGTTGCATCGTATCCGGAGTCTGGCGGACACACAGTGTTATCTATCGTCTTGTCAAGTTTAATGCTCACCGTTGTCTGCTCCGCCATTTTAACAACTACTCCAGTTGCAACACCATATTTGCTCATCTGCATGTGCACGGCTTTCACATCCCACACACCGGCAGGAAGCGCACCTATGGAAAATTTGCCTTCTGAATCAGTGTAAATATCCATCGGGGGATAAAAGCCTAATTCAAAGGCTTTCTCGCAATTTGTATCGGCATCGTTGGCTGTGCAGCCAAGGCTTATGTTTGCACCGGGAACAGATTTGCCGCTTGCATCTGTTACACGCCCGCCGAGCGCGCCAACCGGTCCGACGCACATATCAGTTACGGGGGCTACTGAGCCGCAATCAATTCCTGCCCCACAATCAGTCATCGGCATCATCACCATTGTATAACCTTTCTCGCAGCCGCACATACAGATGTCAGGCAAGAGGACTTGATGCTCGCCAGTGCAGGCAAGATCGCATGTGGCAGGAGGTTCCTCACATTTCGTGAGATCTCCCGCAGCGTCAAAAACAGGTTTTAAGCCCATTTCGCAGACACAGTCGCATTCATAGTTTCTAAATGCGCCCGCTGGACATTCTGCGGCTATCATGCAGATGTTAGTATCATCAAAAAGGATGAAGTTAACGGTTGCCGTTTCGTTTTTCTCAACCGTCGCGATTTCGGACAGGCGGACTACTTCCCCTGTTCCGCCGGAAGTGCTCTGCGGGATGTAAGCGACGACTTCCCATGTGCCGACCGGCACTTCGGAAATGGTGTAGTTGCCGCTCGCATCCGTAAGAACTGGCATCGGGACAACCACTGGTTTGAAATTGGTATAGGCTGGCACCATCACACCGACTTTTGCATCTTTAATGCCAGTGCCATCACTCTTTTTTACTGTCCCTGAAATCTTGCCGAAATCGGTTACTGTCGGCGTCTGGCATTCGGTAGATGAAGCATCGCCAACCTTCACGACAACTATCTCATCAATAGTTATTTCGGTTTCGCCGAACGGCACCTCAAATGAAATCGGGACGAAATTTTTCTTCCCCGTAGAAGGGTCTGTAATTTCTTTGCCGTAGAAGCCGAAGGAATCGCAGTCCAGTGTGGGCATGCCGTCATTGTTATTGTCCTGGAAGCCGGCAATGTAATACATACCCGGGTAGACGCCGAACATCTCAAATGCACCATTATCGCCTGTCGGACCTGCTATGTTGACGGGGTAATCGTTCATAAAATCGGATGAGAAGTAAAGCCCTGCATAAGCATTTCCTACCGGGTTGCCATTGTAAATTATTTTTCCGCTCACAGTAGATAGTGGAATGTCATCCGGCGCTGCGGTGTCCTCATCTATCATGCCGTCCTCATCGTTGTCAATGCCGTCAAGCAGTTCTTCATCAATTTCGCCGTCGCCGTCGTTGTCAACCCCGTCCGATGGTTTGATCTGCGGGCAGTCGGCGCCCATCAGGGCGATGCAGTAAACCGGGTCTGTTCCCGCCACATTCTCCGGCGTTGAATCTGGATCGTCCGGGTCGGTGCCGTAATCTTCCTCAACCACATCAGGATAGCCGTCACCATCACTGTCTGTGAGTGTAACATCGGGAGGTATTATATCCCCTGGTTTTGGACAGGCACCAGTTTCAGCCTCAACGAAATCCGGACAGCCGTCATTGTCGGCGTCAGGCGGTTTGAGCAGATTCGGCGGCAGATGGACGGTGGTGTGCATGAAAACTTCACGAACAGCCCATATCAGGTGTTCTCTTTCCTCTGCCGTAATGGTTACATTGTTCGGTTTTTCAGGAATAAGCGTGTCAAGATTCGCAAAAGCCGTTTCAACTGCTGTGTGGAAGGTTTCCATAACTGTATCGCTGAAGGCGCCGTTTTCAAGTGCAGTCTGCACTGCGTTGGCGGCACTGAGTAATTGATTTTCAATGGAGGTGATGCCTTCATAAGTGATACCGACATAAGTGGTCAAGAGTGCATCACGGACATTCTTGATAGTTCGCTCGAACTCAGCCTTTGCCATATTCGGGTCAATGGATGGGTCGTTGATGGCTTGCTTAAGTTTTAACTCGGCATCTCTTACAAGTTTCATATTTGCCTCTATGATTGACCAGTCAATATTCAGTATGCCCGCAATGATTTTAAGAGGAGGTGGAACAGGGAGTTCACCTTCAATTGTTTCTGGAGGCATAAGAGTGAGAATTATTTCTCGTAAGTTATCAAGTAGTTCCTGTGCTTCCCCTACGGATTCCATCAGATTGATAAGTGATGTGTCACATGTTGGACATGCGTTTTGAAGATTAGTTTTAAGTTTGTCAATGAACTCGTCTTTTGACATGGATTTCGCTGCATCAAGAACTCCTTTTACATCCTGAAGTCCGAGATCGGATGGTCTGAAGGGAATGGTGCCAAGCACACTGTCCTCTGCCATTGAAATTTCCTCATCCAGATCAGCGAGATCATCCTCAATTGTGGTCAAATTAGCGCCTTCATAGTGGGATTTCTCTGTCAGGAATTCCTTTTTCATCTTCACAGCGCCGATTTGTCTCATAATTTTTGCAATGTCAGAAGGACTTGCGCCTGCTGCGATCAGTTGATCACGGAAGGTCTGGTGGGCATCACCAAGAGATTGGGCGAAATTTGAAATTATTTGGCCTCGGTTCGTCTCGTCAAGAAAATCAGTGCTCAAAGCCATATCAGGTG
>JBFMBQ010000313.1:0-6169 GCA_040755115.1 bacterium | reverse complement strand
GCACCAGCGCGCGCGGGTCGTTCGTTCGGTAAACGGCGTGTCCCATCCCGAAGATGAGCCTGCCGCTCTGAAGTTCGTTGCGCACCCACGCGTCAACTCTGCCGGGTTCTTTTATCTGCATCAGCATCTCCATAACGCGCTCGTTGGCGCCGCCGTGCAGTTCGCCGCTCAAAGCGCCCACCGCCGCGCTCACCGCCGCGAACATGTGCGCACGCGTTGACGCCACCTCGCGCGCCGCAAAAGTTGATGCGTTGAAAGTGTGATCCGCATGCAGAACAAGACAGGTGTCCAGCACACTGGCAATGCGCGCCCCGGGCTTCCTGCCGCTTATCATATATAGAAAATTTGCAGCGTGGCTCAAATTCGGATCAGGTTTGATTATTCCCCGTTTTTTTCTTATTCGCTCCCAGTATGCAATCATTGCTGGCATCTTCGCAATCAGTTGAACCGCCCTCCGGTGATTCGCCTCTCTGGATTCATCGCGCAGGTCGGGATCGTAATCAGCAAGCATAGTAACCGTGGATTGAATCACGCTCATCGGCGAGGCGTTTGCAGGGCGCACGGACATGCTCTGCACAATTGCATCGGGGACATCGCGCTCTGCGGCGAGTTGCGAGGCAAAATCCACAAGTTGTTTACGAGTCGGCAATTCTCCGTTCAGCAGAAGGTATGCCGTCTCCTCAAAAGTGGAGTTCTTTGCGAGATCAACAATGTTGTATCCGCGGTAATACAATGCACCATTATCGCCGTCAACAAGACTTATCTTCGTATCCGCAACTTTAATTCCGCGCAAGCCGATATTTTTTGTTTCAGTCTTTTCCAGCATAAAAATATCAACTCCCTTGTTCTATAGTAGATAGCAAGCAGTAGGTGATAGATAGAACCAAAAAGGATGAACCACGGATTAACACTGATATACACTGATATTTGCGCCTAAGGCGCAAATAAAACATCTGTGTTTATCCGTGTCCATCTGTGGTTCCAAAGTCTTTGCCTTCTTGCGCAAGATTTCAGTCATAAGATACTATCTACTACCTGCCTTTATTCCGTGCCGATTTGTTTTTTTATGTAATTCAACTCCCCTCCAGCGAGCAGGACTTTGCGTTCTCTTTTGGAGAAGCGAAGGAGCGCTGGTATCTCCTTCCCATCCGCTTTGACTGTGATCTCCTCGTCGCCGTTTTCAATGGCTTTCTTTATGCCCTCAATTCGGATAAATGTTCCCGCATCAATCGCATCGTAATCCGTCTCGTTCTTGAAGACCAGCGGCACTACTCCGTAGTTTATGAGGTTTGCCCTGTGTATCCGAGCAAAACTTTTTGCGATTTTCGCTTTGACACCTAAATAGTTCGGAGCAAGCGCGGCATGCTCGCGCGATGAACCCTGCCCGTAATTGATGCCGCCCACAACGAAGCCGCCATGCTTTTCCTTCGCCCTGACCGGGAAATTCGGGTCTATGCGCGTGAATACAAACTCGCTTATCGCAGGGATGTTGCTCCGCAGAGGGAGAACATTGCTGCCGGCTGGCATAATCTCATCGGTAGTGATATTGTCCGCCGTTTTTATGAGAACTTCCCCTTCAATGGTATCTGGCAGAGGCGCTATGTCGTGTATGGTTACGATGTTCGGACCTTTGATTACTTCGACTTTCTCCGCTTCCTTCAGCGGCAGCGGCGGGATTATATTGCCGTCGTCTGTTATGTATTTCTCGGGGTCTTTCACTTCAGGGTATGCGCCGAGTTTGCGCGGGTCGGTAACCCTGCCGAAGATGGCGGCGGCAACCGCCGTTTCAGGGCTGCACAGGTAAACCTTATCGTCTTCGGTGCCGCTGCGCCCCTTGAAGTTGCGGGGGAATGTCCGAAGTGAAACCGTGTTGCTCGCAGGCGCCTGCCCCATGCCGATGCACCCGAGACACCCGGACTGATGTATGCGCGCGCCTGACTGAAGCAGTGTAACGACGCCGCCGTGCGCTGCGACATTTTCAAGCACCTGACGGCTGCCCGGATTGATTTCAAAAGACACATTTTCATGCACTGTTCTGCCTTCAATCGCCTTCACCGCTATCATCAGATCGCGGAACGAGGAATTCACGGACGACCCCACAATGACCTGATTCACCTCCAAACCCTCAATTTCGCTCACCTTTCTTACATTGTCGGGCGAATGAGGACAGGCGATAAGCGGTTCAATCTCGCCCAAATCTATTTCGGCATACTCGTCATACTCCGCACCTTCATCCGCCATGAGTTCAACCCATGCATCGCCGCGTCCCTGCGCTTCAAGAAACTCACGCGTTCTGTGGTCGGATGGAAAAACTGTTGTAGTCGCGCCGAGTTCAGCGCCCATATTCGCAATCGTTGCGCGGTCTGTTACCGAAAGAGTTTCAACACCGTCTCCGTAATATTCAATCACCTTGCCGACACCGCCTTTTACGGTGAAGCGGCGGAGCATCTCAAGTATGACATCCTTGCCTGATACCCAGGGGCGCAGTCTGCCTGTTAGTTTTACCCCGAAGACTTTCGGGGCGGCGACATGGAATGGGATGCCAGCCATTGCGAGCGCAACATCCAGACCGCCTGCGCCTATGGCGAGCATGCCCAGTCCGCCCGCCGTTGAGGTATGGCTGTCCGAGCCGAGCATCGTTTTGCCGGGGACGCCGAAGCGTTCAAGGTGAACCTGGTGCGAGACGCCGTTGCCCGGTCTTGAGAAATACACGCCGTAACATTTCGCCGCGGTCTGAAGGAATCTGTGGTCGTCGGCATTGCGAAAATCCGTCTGAAGGAGATTATGATCCACATAACTGACAGAGACTTCGGTCTTGACGCGGCTGATGCCGAGTTTCTCAAACTGGAGATACACGAGCGTTCCGGTCGCGTCCTGTGTGAGTGTGTGCGCAATGCGGATGCCGATCTCGCCGCCGGGCTTGAATTCCCCCTCAACGAGATGTTTGCGGATTATCTTTTCGGTCAAAGTCATCGGTTTCATACATTTATCCTGTTAAAATGAAATGTTTTTTCAGTTGCCAAATCGTTAGTAAATTATTATATGTATGTAATATATCAAAAACAAATTGATTGAGTGGTGAGATATGCTTAACGAAAAATATCCATATTACCTCGCAAACAAACCGCAATCGCCGAATTACGATCTTGAGGTCATAGACAAATACATCGGCAAGGTCGCTGCGCGGGCGGCGATGGCGGATGCAGGCGCAATTGAACAGGCGATCGCGGCGGCGGCTAAGGCAGCCGAGCCAATGCGCAGGATGCCTGCCTATCATCGGCAAAATATCCTGCTCTTCTGTGTTGAGCAGTTCACTAAAAGGGCGGAGGAACTCGCTTATGCCCTGTGCATTGAGGCTGGAAAACCTATCAGGGACAGCCGCGGCGAGGCGACCCGCCTCGTTGATACCTTCCGCATCGCCGCCGAGGAATCGGTGCGCATGTGCGGCGAGGTGATGCCGCTTGACATCAGCGCACGCGCTAAAGGATATTCTGGCATGTGGAAAAGGGTTCCGATAGGAGCGTGTTCTTTTATAACGCCTTTTAATTTTCCTTTGAATCTTGTTGCTCACAAGGTTGCGCCGGCGCTTGCGGTCGGCTGCCCTTTCGTCCTCAAACCATCTGAAAAAACACCTCTTGGCGCGCTCATCATAGGGGAAATCCTCGCACAGACCGATCTGCCAGAAGGCGCATTTTCTATTCTCCCCAGCCAGATTGACGACGCACAGCCTCTGGTTGAGGACGACCGCCTGAAATTACTCAGTTTCACTGGCTCGCCCGCTGTAGGATGGGCTCTGAAGGCGCGCGCTGGGAGAAAAAAGGTTATACTTGAACTGGGCGGCAATGCCGCCTGCGTTGTTGATGAAGACGCCGATATTGATGACGCAGTCGGGCGGATCATTTTCGGCGCGTTTTACCAGTCGGGGCAGAGTTGCATAAGCGTGCAGCGCATAATGGCGCACGAAAAAATCTACGAATCATTCCGATATAAACTTGTTGATGCCGCAAAAAAACTCAAAATGGGCGACCCTAAGGAAGAAGACACCTTCATCGGTCCGATGATTTCGGAGCGCGAGGCGGAGCGACTGGAGAACTGGATACAATCGGCGGTGCGCAGAGGGGCGAAAGTCCTGTGCGGCGGCAGCCGTCAGGGCGCAATGCTTGCGGCGACACTTATGGAAGATGTGACGGAAGATGAACCTCTGTGTGCGAAAGAGGCGTTCGGACCGGTTGCCGTTTTATCAAGTTTCAGCGATTTTGATGATGCCATCAAAAAGATCAACAGCAGCGAATACGGACTACAGGCTGGAATCTTTACGCGGGACATCTACAAGGCACACCGCGCCTGGGATGAACTTGAAGTCGGCGGCGTCGTCATCGGCGATGTGCCGTCGTGGCGGGTTGACAACATGCCTTACGGCGGCGTCAAAGGCAGCGGACTTGGCAGGGAGGGCGTGCGTTTTGCTATGGAAGAAATGACAGAGATAAGATTGATGGTGCTGAGAACAAAGTAAAACAATTTTGAATTTAAATTATTTGTCAGCGTAAATCTGCGTCAAAAAAGGAGTTAAAATCGTGAAAGCATCTGACCTGTTCCTGCGATGTCTGGAAGCGGAAGGCGTGGACACTATCTTCGGCGTGCCCGGCGAAGAAAACGCCGATTTTATGATCTCGCTGCTTGATTCTCCGATTGAGTTTGTGATCTGCCGTCATGAACAGGCGGCGGCGTTCATGGCTGACCTCTACGGGAGACTCACGGGCAAACCCGGCGTCTGCCTCGCTACGCTTGGTCCAGGCGCCACGAATCTGGTTACCGGCGTGGCGAGCGCAAACATGGATCGCTCGCCGCTTGTTGCAATCATCGGGCAGATGAGCACGCATCGGCTGCACAAGGAGTCGCACCAGACGATGGACTCGTTGAGTATGTTCGGTCCTGTAACCAAGTGGGCGACAACCGTGCGGGACGCCGACAATATCCCCGAAGTCGTCAGCAAAGCCTTTAAGTTGGCGGCAGTGGAAAAGCCCGGCGCCGCCGTCATAGAACTCCCTGAAGATATTGCGAAGGAGAATTCAGACCAGACACCGATGGTATCGCGGCACATCAAGCCTCACGCTGGCGTAGAAATGCACCTTGTGGAGCAGGCACTGAAACTCATAGCCGCCGCAAAAACACCAATCATACTCATCGGTAATGGCTGCGTCAGGGACGATTCATCGGCGCAACTTGTCAGTTTCGTGGAACACACGAACATCTACACGACACACACCTTCATGGGAAAGGGCGTTTTCCCTGACAACCACCCAAAGTCATTGCGCTGTGTCGGCTTATCCATGAACGACATCGTGCTTGAAGCATTCAGACAGGCAGACCTCGTTATCTGCATCGGCTACGATATGGCGGAATGGCATCCGGAACAATGGAATATCGGCGAGCGCAAGCGGATCATCCACATTGATACGCAGCCCGCCGAGGTTGACAAAAGTTACAATGTTGACTTGGACGCGGTAGTGGATATTTCAGAAGTGATGGATGCGCTGAACGAACGGCTCGGACCACAGCACCGCAAAGATACTCCGCAGTTTGCGGGAATCCGCCGGCGCATAATTGATGACCTTACGGAAGAGTGCGATGACGAATCGTTCCCGATGAAGCCGCAGAAGATAATTTGCGATTTGCGGAAGGTGTTGCGCGATGATGACATCCTGATCAGCGATGTGGGCGCGCACAAAGTGTGGGTGGCGCGGCACTACCCGACTTATCTGCCGAAGACCTGCATCATTACGAACGGTTTTTCATCTATGGGTTTCGCCCTGCCGGGTGCGATTGCAGCAAAAAGACTTTATCCCTTAAAAAATGTCGTTGCCCTCTGCGGCGACGGCGGCTTTATGATGAATGTGCAGGACCTGATCACGGCGGTGCGTTACAAGACACCAATCATAGTGCTTATATGGGACGATAATTGCTACGGATTGATCAAGTGGAAACAGGAAATGACTTACTGCAAATCATCTTATACCGATCTAATGAATCCCGATTTCATCAAACTTGCCGAAGCCTTCGGCTGCCGCGGAATTAGCGTGGATTCCGCCGCTGATTTTCGTCCCGCGATGGAAAAGGCTTTCGCAGAAAAAAACTGCCCCACTGTAATCACAGTCCCCGTAGATTACAA
>JBFMBQ010000312.1:0-6157 GCA_040755115.1 bacterium | reverse complement strand
ATATATGTTCAAGCCGTTTGAGGTGGACGAACTTCTGCGCACGATGGAAGAAATTTTTAAGAAGCATGAGGACACCTTCAAACACAATGGCGTCCAGCACGAGATCACCTTCCATTTCCAGAGCCAGTTCAAATACCTTGAAGAGGTGAACGACCTCGTAACGCATCTTTTTAAGCATTCTAATCTCGCATCAGACGAAATCTGGGAGGTCAAACTCGCACTTCATGAACTGGGGATAAACGCCATTGAACACGGTAATAAAATGGACCCCGACAAGGCTGTGCGTCTAAAATGCCAGTTTTTTGATGACAGGCTTGAGTTTGAAATAGAGGATGAGGGCGAGGGCTTTGAATTCACAAGCATCCCCGACCCGACATCTGAACCTGTGCTTACGCAAGAGCGGGGACGCGGCATTTTCCTCGTCAGTCAGGTTGTTGATGAGATCAAATGCGTAAACAACGGCAGGTGTATTCGGCTTATAAAATATATAAATAACCACGCGTAAAAAGAACAACGCAAAAAGACGCAAAGTATAATCCCGTGAAGGCAGAAAACATCCTTGTGAAAATCAATATAATCTGCGTATAACATGAGAAAAACTTATGAAAAAAAGGAATTAAAAAATTACGGCGTCATCATGGCAGTTGTTTTTTCTGCCATTGCCCTGCTGCTCCACTGGCGCGGACGACCGGAACCGTTGCCGTATCTGTTTGCGGCAGCAGGCTTTTTTCTCGGCGCCGCCCTCATCGCTCCATACATTCTTGCGCCTTTATACTACATCTGGATGTCATTTGCAGCAGGTCTCGGATGGTTCAATACACGCCTTCTGCTCTCCATCTTCTTTTATATCGTCATAACGCCGATGGGACTCCTTATGCGTCTCTTCGGCCGCGATGCCCTTCAAAAAAAATTCTCCCAGAAACGCGACTCTTACTGGGTCAAAAGACAGAAAAAAGAAGTTACACCCCATCACTACGAGCGCCAGTTCTAATAAATCAGGCTCCCCTTTTCACCCCTCGTATGAGTAATTGTGGTTGAATATACCCCTCGCGCCGAACAACTGTCTTCAGTACCCCTGATAAATCCCTATATTCAATGAATCTTTTTTCGTTATTCCCTCTATGCCGAGCATAAAATATATGTTTTCATTGACCTTTTTGCCGACTCGCAGGTTCAGTGTCATGTCGTTAGGATCAATGAGGTCACCCTGATATAAATAACTGCCGCGCTTCCACTCAAAGCCGATGCCGAGTTTTGCCCTTTTCAAACCGAAGCGATACCAGTAGTCAGGGTGCGGTCCAGGCACGCCCAACATAAGATTTGTTTTGCTGTGCTCCCCAATATCATCCAGTCCGAAGAGGTAATACACATCGCTTTCAGGCGGAAAGATTCGCAGGTTCATGTCTGCCGAATAGATGTCGTCCCGCCCGCTGTAGCGAAACTGGAAATCAGGACTCAGTTCCGTTTTGTTTATCGCTTCAATCATACGGTTGAAACTCCCGACCGCGCTGCGCGCATCCTCAACCATAAGACGGGTTTCGTGAATGGTATCGCGAATGTCGTTTTTCACCTGGTCGTCTTCCGCCAGATCAGCAAGCGTTTCTGAAACTTTTCTGATATTTTCAATCGTTTCCTTGAGCGTGGCGATTGTATCTTTCAACTGCTGGCGCACCGTTTCGTCGCCGATGATTTTGTCGGCGTTGTTCACAAGAGTATCCACAGATTCCACCGTTTTGTTCAACTTTTCTGAGAACTCACGCACATTTGTCAGCGTGGCATCAATGTTCTCACGATTGGCAACACCTGTTTTTTTCAGTATTTCCGCGAACTGATATGCCTCCCGCGTGGTCTTGTTCAGATTACTGATTGTCTCGTATATGTTCGTTTTCAGGTTTTCATCGGACACAATTTCATTAAATGACGCCAGCAACTGGTTGATTTGCTTAAGCGCAACCCGTGCCTCCTGCGCAAGATCGTCAAGCGAGGCGGGGCTTACGGTGTCTTCAATTTTTTCACCGGGGCGGACATATTTTAGATACACTTTTTTCTCCGGCGGGTCAATGTCAAGCGTCTTGTCCTGCAAAAAGCCTGCCTGAACGGTGAAGCGCGAGCCGCGGGGTATCTTTACCCTTTTGTCAACCGCAACGGTTATCACCGCCTTGCCGTCAGGTCGCAGCGACAGCCCTTTTACCTTGCCTATGATCACGCCCGCAAGACGCACATCCGCATCTATCCCAAGTCCTTGAATGTTTTTGAACACCACCGAAAATTCATACACATCCGCTTTCCTCAGCGGTTTTTTAGAGACGAAGTAAACGGCGTAGAAGGCGAGCGCCACGCCAAGAACGATTGCTATCCCTACGCTGATCGTGTGCCTCCCCATATCGTATGCCTCCTTTTTTAATCAAGTGCCTTGTCCATGTAAAAACCTTTTAAGCAGCGGATTCGGGTTATTTTTTATAGATTCAACAACATCATCAGCGGCGATATGCTTGTCGTGGATCAGTGCGATGCGGTCCGAGATTTTTATTGCGGCATCCATATCGTGTGTTACAACGATTGTGGTTGTGTTGTAGCGGTTGCGCATTCTGACGATGAGGTCAAGTATGGTATCGGTCAGAACGGGGTCAAGTCCAGTTGTTGGTTCGTCGTAGAGCAGGATTTTCGGGTGCAGGGCGAGGGCGCGTGCGATGGCGACCCGGCGCCGCATGCCGCCGCTCAACTGGCTGGGCATTTTCTTCTCGGCGTCGGCAAGCCCCACAGCCTCAAGCCGCTCGGAGACGGTCTGACGGATTTCGGATTCTTTCATTCTCGTATGCTGGCGCAGGGCGAAGGCGACATTCTCGCGCACATTCATTGAATCAAAAAGCGCGCCTTCCTGAAACACCATTCCCATCTTCTTGCGCACCTCGTTCATCTGATGTTCGCTCAGCCCGTTGATGCACACGCCGTCTATACATATCTCACCTGCGGCGATTGGGATCAGCCGCATCACAGCGCGCAGAAGCGTGCTCTTGCCGCACCCGCTCTCGCCGATAACCGTAACAATTTGCCCATCGGCAACTTTCAGCGTGATGTCTTCAAGGATTTTTATTCCGTCTCTCTGAATCGTTGCATCGTTGATCTCTATCATTTATGCTTATCTGCCCTCATTTCTCTTTATCCTTTTTAATTTGCAACAGCGCCTCTAATTCAATAACTGCCCGCAAATCTTTTTCTTTGCCTGCCACCTTTTTGTTTTTTATTAATCCTTCAATTGTAAGAAAATAACATTCCATATCATAAATTTGCAATTTCTCAGAATATTTAAGAACCTCATCATAATTTCCTAAACCGGACACTTCACCTATTAAATCAATATAACCAGCATCAGTTGATAATGGAAAGTTTAATCCTATTTCTAATGTTTTTTCATCAAATGTGAATGGTAAATCTTTGGGCGCACCTCTCAAATGCGGATGAAAAGGCGTAAGTGCCTTTACAAGATTTACAAGATTCTTTTTATCACGGGCGTAACAGATATCTATATCATTAGTTATAGGTATATTTGTTGATCCCCGTGCTATTGTTGCCATTCCTCCAATAATTATAAAATCAACATCAAATTCCTTAAGATGAGTTAGAACATCTTTTGCCTTACTTTGTTCTTTTGATCCCGGTTTCCTTAATTCCTCCACAAATTCAAGTGTATTTTTAAGTTTCTCAATTCTTTCCGTTGGTGTGAGTGATAAATTTTCATAAAGGAGAGTAAGATCAATCCCATACTCTTTCGCTTTTTCAAGCACATCCTGTTTTGTGGTCATAAGATCACTCCTTTAAAACAAAAGCAACGATAAAAAATAATTAAACGCAAAGATCAGCACCATTGAAATCACCACTGCATTCGTCGTTGCGCGACCCACTCCCTGCGCACCACCTTCCACCCACATCCCCTCCGTGCATCCCACAAGTCCTATTGTTACCGCAAAAACCCCGGACTTTAATAATGCGCTCATAATATCCTGCGCCTTAACCAGCAGCGGCACCGACTCGAAAAATACATGCACGGTTACGCCCCCCACATAAAATGCCACCAGATACGCCGCCGCCATGCTCACAAATCCTGAAAAAATCGTAACCAGCGGGATCATTATCGTAAGCGCAACAAGACGCGGCACGACCAGATACCGCACTGGATTCGTCGCCAGCGACCGCAGCGCATCTATCTGCTCGGTTACCTTCATTGAGCCGAGTTCAGAGGCAATCGCAGACCCCACACGCCCTGCCATCACCACCGATGTCAGCACAGGCACCAATTCCCGCACCATCACTATCGCCACCACCCCCCCTATATACCGCGTCGTCCCGAACTTCACCGCCTGTTTCGTTACCTGGAGCGACAGCATCATCCCGGTGAAAGAGGTTACAAGAAACACTATCGGCAGCGAATTCAGCCCCATCACCGACATCTGGTAAATCGTCATCGGCAAACTGACTGCCAGCCTGATGATGAAATAGACAGAGGTGAAAAATAATTCCGTCATCCGCCCGGCGTATTCAAAGAAGCGGGCAACGCCGCCAATTGTGTAACTGAAAACACCCATTATATAAAGTCTATTTCAGTGAGTGAAAGATTGCAACGATGTTTGATGGTCTATAATTTCAACATCGTTCAACCAAGTTCAATTATTTCTGCCTCACCCGAATCGGCGTCCGCAACTGCAATGGTTGATCGCCCTGTGGTATAACCGCAGCATTCGCCGGGATTAACCACAAGCGGTTTACCCTTCCTTACCATCGGTTCGTGGGTATGACCGAAGGCGACAAGGTCGCACGGCAGGCACGCCATCGCCTCAACTAACAGCGGCTCGTGGAAGAGCGCAATCCTCAATCCTTCCAGTTCAAACCAGTAAGGCGGTTTTGCGAGCGTGCCGAACTCGCTGAAAAAGCGGTGCAGCATCAGCACCTCGCCGTCATTGTTGCCGAAGACTCCTCGGCAAACCTTGAATTTCCCCTTTTGCAATTCTTTCACCGCAAACGGCGCCACGATGTCGCCGCAGTGCAGAACCGTTTCCACGCCGCGCCTGTGAAATTCTTCGATCGCCTTCCGCATCATCGGAAGATTATCGTGAGTATCTGATATTATGCCGATTTTTATCCCTTATCGCCCCTTTCTGTTTCTATAATCGTTTATTAGATTTTAACTCAAAAAACCTCTGTTTTCACAGAGCCAGACACTAAGATTGCATAAGGACGAAGATGAAATAAAAAACAAATTTACAATTTAATATTTACAATTTACAATTCCCAATTGTGTGATCGGATATTTCGTTGATTTCAACTTTATCTAATTATTTATATGGAAGAAACAAAAGATAAACCAAAGCGACTGCTTTCACTTGATGTCTTCCGCGGCATCACGATAGCGGGCATGATACTGGTGAACAATCACGGACCTGACGCCACGCCTTACGCCCCGCTGCGCCACGCCGACTGGCATGGCTGGACACCCACCGACCTGGTTTTCCCGTTTTTTGTTTTTATCATGGGCGTTTCTATGGCATTCTCATTCGCACGCAGAACGGAAAGCGGGCACAGCAAGCGGAATTTTCTGCGCCACATCGTGAAGCGCTCGGTCATACTGTTCGTGCTGGGACTGCTGTGGAATTTTGACATTATGAAATTACCTTACTGGCGCATAATGGGCGTGCTTCAGCGGCTTGCACTCGTGTATCTGTTTGCCTCATTGATTGTCCTTTACACCAGGAGACGGGGACAGGCAATCTCTGCGGCAGCACTTCTCGCACTATACTGGGCGCTGATGAAACTTGTGCCGGTGCCGGGCTTCGGCGCAGGCGATCTGTCCCGTGAAGGAAACCTCGCGGGCTATATTGACAACCTGTTGCTGAAAGGATACCTCTACACTCCAACTTGGGACCCCGAAGGACTCCTCCATACCATACCTGCAATCGCAGGCGGGCTTATCGGCTGCCTTGTCGGGCACTGGATACGGAGCGATAAGGGCATCACCGAAAAAATTTCAGGACTGGCGGTGGCAGGGAACATCTTCATCGTTGCCGGTTTGATCCTGCACAGTTGGTTTCCGATCAACAAAAACCTGTGGAGTCCATCTTATGTCATTTTCATCAGCGGGCTGGCAATGAATTTTCTCGCCGTC
>JBFMBQ010000311.1:0-4107 GCA_040755115.1 bacterium | reverse complement strand
CTCGGCAGTGGTCTGAATGTTCCCGACATCCGACCCGGCGTTTGGTTCCGTTATCGCAAGGCAGCCAATCTTTTCGCCCTTTATCGCCGGGATCAGATATTTTTTCTTCTGCTCTTCGGTGCCGAGAAAATATATAGGCGGTGTCGCCATAGTTGCGTGAACGAGTATGGAACTTGCGATGCCGCCACCGCCGCAGCGGGAAATTTCCTCTGCAAATACCGCAACCGTCAGAAAATCCGCACTCGCACCGCCGTATTCAGGGGGATACTGGATTCCAAAATAACCGAGCGAACCCAACTTCCTGAATAATTCAAGATCAAAATCTGCTTCCTCTTCCCACTTGTCCACATAAGGAAGGATTTCCTTTTCTGCGAATTTTCTGACCGCCGTGCGAAAAATCTCGTGTTCTTCAATGAATAATTTGTATGACATCTTGATCTCCTTATCTTTTCTCTTGCTTATTCTATTGTTCCTGATGGATCATCACTAAACTGGCGTAAACTTATAGCCGTAGCGAATCACACCTTCCTGTTCGTAGAGTTTCCTCACAGTTGCTCTGACTTCTGTTCCTATTCTGATCTTTTCGGGGTTTGGGTCGCAGTCGGTCAATTGCCCGATGATTCTTGGACCTTCCTCAAGTTCAATGACAGCCACACCGAATTCGCCTGTCATGTTCTGTTGATCGTCAAATTCGGATGGTGCGCTGCCGCGGCTGATTATAGTAAAAGCATGGATTTTTCCTCTGCCGCTCAATTTGATGTCTTCAAAATCGCGTCCGCCGCATTCAATGCACATCACGCGCGGCGGGAAATTCACCGTCCCGCAGGATTTGCATTTTTTTCCTATCAGTCTGTAACGCTGGTCAATTGTGTTGAGATATGATGGGAGTGATATGTATGAAGTCATCTGTTTTGCTCCATTATTTTTTTTAGCATTTTGGTTCAGGGTGCAACCCTGAACCAACAATGGGATTCCACAGATTTAAACGGATTTCTTAAGTCCTGAAAGTGCTGAGAACTTTCTTGAGTTTCAGGTATTTCACATAGTCAATGTATTCTTTGTTTTGCAGATACTCTTTTATTTCAATTTTGGGCGCAGCAAGCGGCGCCCCTACGGTGATGCAGATGGCGTCGCTGCCGGAACCGTAGGATGCAAGAAGAATTTTCTCGCCGTGTTTCGCACTTTCCAGCACAGCAGCAAGCGAAAGAAGTGTTGATGCAGCGCCGACATCTCCGGTATATTCAGCAAGGTTTCCCGTCGACAACTGTTTCTTGCTGAAACCCAATTTGCCTGCGATACGGGCTGCGGCTCTGCCGTCGGGTTGCTGAACAACAACATAAGCGAAGTCTTTCGGTTCCAGGTTTAAAGATTTTTGCAGATTTTTTATGGTAGCCGTGATAGCATTCTGGAGATGCTGAACACGGAGTTCAAGATCGCGTATGTATGGCTCATCTCTCTTTCTGAAACGCTCGCCGAGCGTCTCCATTGATAAGGAGTAGGATTTATCAATCGTTGCAATGATGTTTTTTTTCCCGATGATAAAAGCGGCAGCGGCGCCGCCGAGTGCATGCTCAAGGCTGCTGTCAGGCGCGGCAGCAGGCGCATCTGATGCAACTATCAATCCACACCTGCCACTATCATCAGATTTAACCCGCTCAAGGCATGCCAGAAGAGCGGCAGTGCCTGCCTTTGTTGATGTTGTGAAATCTGCGGTGCGCACATCACCTTCAGCACCGATTGCTGCTGCTACCGTAACGGATGACGGTTTTTCCGCATAAGGCGCGCTCGTTGTCGCCAGATAGACCGTGTTTATGTTTTTCGGGTCAATTCCCGCCGATTTTATTGCGTTGTTTGATGCCTCTATCGCCATCGTTACGACATCTTCATCACAGCCCACAACTGATTTTTCCTTCACACCGTCGGCAGCAAAATTGCCCCACGCCTTGATGTATTCTTCCGCCTTTATCCGGTATTTCGGAACATAAACACCATATCCAACTATTCCAGCCATAAATTACTCCTATCAGTTTAAATTCTGAATATATTCACCGTTGCCGTGCCGCCTGAGCCACCGACATTGTGTGTCAAGCCGATCTTCGCTCCCTTTACCTGCCGATCAGGTTTCTGCACATCACCGCGCAGTTGATGAACGATCTCGCAAATCTGCCCCGTGCCAGTGGCGCCGATAGGGTGCCCTTTTGCCTTCAGCCCGCCGCTCGGATTTACAGGGATTTTGCCGCCGATCTCGGTGTCGCCATCGTCAAGGAGCCTGCCACCCTCACCCACTTTTGCAAATCCAATCGCCTCATAAGCCAGAATTTCAGCGATGGTAAAGCAGTCGTGCACTTCAGCGACATCAATATCATCAGGCTTCACACCAGCCTGCCGATAAGCGTCCTGCGCCGCATTTTCGGCGGCTCTGAGACGCGTGATGTCTTTTCTGTCATGTATAGCAAGATAATCGGTGCCGGCGCCGATGCCGGCAATATAAACGGGTTTGTCCGTGAACTTATTCGCCCAGTCGGCGCGGCACAGGATGACAACCGCGGCGCCGTCGGAGACGGGGCAGACATCATAAATCGTGAATGGGTATGCAATAAAAGGCGCTTTCAAGCACTTTTCCATCGTCAGTTCCGCCTTGAACTGCGCCTTCGGATTATTAACGGCGTTTCTGTGATTCTTTATTGCCACCTTCATCAATTGCTCGCGCGTCGTTCCGTATTCATGCATGTGCCTCATAGCGATCATAGCATAGATGCCGGGAAAATTTGTTCCTGCAAGCCGCTCCCATTCCACATCGCCCGACACGCCCAGCCAGTAGCGGTTGCGCTCCCTCGGCAGATCGGTCATCTTCTCCACACCACCGGCAAGCACTACATTGCGCATACCCGATTTAATCGCCATCACCGCATCCCTGAAGGCAAAAGTACTCGCAGCGCAGGCGTCCTCCACCCTCTGCGCGGGGATGAACGGCAGATAAACCTGCTCTGTAAGCAAGGGCGCAAAATTGCCGAGTTGTGCGCCACCCGTGCCAAGCGTCCCTATCCACGCCTCCTGAATATCAGCGGTGTCAATACCCTTCTGCACATCGTTCACCGCCTCAATAAACGCCTCAGCAAACAACTCTTTCAGTCCCTTATCGGGCATTACACCGTAACTCGTCTGCCCTGCCCCTATTATCGCCACATCCTTCATTCCTGCTCCTCCTCATAATCGCTGTTGGTGTTGCCTTAAATATTCTTCCTTCCTGACAATGACGATTATATGCCCGCCGGTATGCACGCGGTCAAGCATATTAAGAAATGGCGTTAAAACTGAAGAGAAAATCAACTTCTTGAGTCTGCCCTTGAACGAAATATCGTCCTCCCTCTCTTCCGACGCTGCTCGTATCTGCCCCGTATCCGTCCGATAAATCGGACTCTTTTTGTCCCTCTTCATAACAAATCTCGCGCTGTTGATAAAAGCGGTGGCGGTTGTAGCGAACATTACGCGCTCTGCACCAAAACCTGTTTTTTTCAGCATCTGTTTTATCGTTGACGGCGAATAGTGATAAAGATGTCTCGGTGCGTCAATTGCGAACCATACCTTGCCGAACAGTCTGCGTTCAAAACTTTCAAAGTTAGGGAGAGACATTATAACGGCGCCGTCCCTTTTCAATATTCTGTGAATTTCATTTAATGTCCCGACCGGCTCTGAGATGTGTTCAAAGGTATCCCATAAAGTTACGACATCAAAAAAAGCATCGTCAAACCCAGCCTCTGTTAATTCACGGTTATGAACCTTAAGCCCGAGTTTCTTCTGATATTGATACGCATCCTCATTTATCTCAATCCCGTAAACATTCCAGCCGTGCTTCTGTGCGAGGTAAATGAAATCACCCGCACCCGAACCGACATCAAGCAATGTGCCCGGATAGCGATGCACCTGTTTTACAAGTCGGTACCGCGAGATCTGCTGCCCTATCCGCTCTTCTCGCTCTTTTCGGTTTTTCCCTTCAAGCGAAATCAAAGGCTCGTAGTTCTCAGGATATATTTGGCTGAGAAACTCACGCTTTGGACGGGGATTCTGATGAACGAGTCCGCATTGGATACACTGAACGATCTGAAA
>JBFMBQ010000310.1:0-4772 GCA_040755115.1 bacterium | reverse complement strand
TCTACATAACTTGTAACAGCCCGCCTGAAGGAGAAGCGATTACGCATGAAATCCACCTTGTCTCAAACGATATTGAAGCGCTATTGGTTGATTTCCTTTCCGAATTGTTGTTTCTGTTTGAAATTAAAAATTTTGTACCTATGGAGTTCAACTTCGCCCATATTGACGATGAATCGCTTGAGGTAATCTGCATCGGAACTGTTGTATCCAATCTGGTATGTTCCACAGAGATAAAAGGTGTTACACACCACCTGCTGAATGTTGAGAATACGGCGAACGGCTGGGAAGCGAAGATTTATTTTGATTTATAAAAATTGAGGTAGATGATGAAGGATAACTGGAGAGATGTTCTGAAGAGGGAATCGGACTGCAAATATGTTATCCCGAAGAGTTACCGTCAGGATATGCGTGTGCCAGGGGTAATTATTATAAGCGAGAAACTGATGCCTGCGATGTATGAGGACGACGCGACAATGCAGGTTGTGAATGTGGCGACGCTGCCAGGGATATTAAAATATTCGCTTGCGATGCCTGATATTCACTATGGTTATGGTTTCCCCATAGGAGGGGTTGCGGCTACCTCGCTGACAGAGGGAGTCATCTCGCCCGGAGGCGTGGGATTTGACATCAACTGCGGAGTGCGCCTGCTGCGCACGAATATGAACAGAGAGGACATAACGCAGCGGTCTGATAAAATCTGCAACACGATGTTTTCAGTTGTGCCGTGCGGAGTGGGATCAAAAGGCGACATCCGTGTCGGCGAGACGAATCTGAAAAAAGTGCTTGAAGAAGGCGCGCGATACGCAGTGCGCAGCGGCTTCGGCTGGGAGGATGATCCCGAATTCTGTGAGGAAGAAGGCGCAATGGCAGGCGCTGATGCGTCGGCGGTAAGCAGGCGCGCAATTGAGCGCGGGCTACCGCAACTTGGCACACTCGGCTCGGGCAACCACTTCCTTGAAGTCCAGTATGTGGAGGAAATATACGATGAGGAGGCGGCGCGCAAAATCGGGCTGGCGAAGGATCAGGTAACCGTTATGATTCATTCCGGTTCGCGCGGATTGGGGCATCAGGTCTGCCAAGATTTCATAAATATCATGAAGACCGCATCCGACCGATATAACATTCATCTTGTTGATCGGCAATTAGCGTGCGCTCCGATAGATTCGCCTGAGGGTAAAAAATATTTTGCAGCGATGGCGGCGGCGGCAAACTATGCGTGGGCGAACAGGCAATATCTGGCGCACCTGACGCGCGAGGCATTCATGCGTGTCTTCAGAGTGGACTCGCACCAACTCGGCATGTCCCAGATATACGATGTGGCTCATAACATCGCCAAGATGGAAGAGCACGATATAGACGGTAAAAGGCAGCGCGTCTGTGTTCACCGCAAGGGCGCAACCCGTGCCTTCCCCGCTCATCACCCGCAAATCCCGAAAAAATACAGTGCTATCGGGCAGCCTGTGCTCGTGCCCGGCGATATGGGAAGAGCCTCTTATGTGCTGCGCGGCACGGAACGCGCAATGACGGAGACCTTCGGTTCAATCTGCCACGGGGCGGGACGCCTGAAGAGCCGAACGGCGGCAAAAGCGGATTTCACTCACGAGGCTGTGCTGAAAGACCTTGAGAGCAAGGGCATCTGCCTCAAGGCAGCCGACCGAAGGGCAATACTGGAGGAAGCGCCGCAGGCATATAAGGATGTTTCGCTGGTCGTTGAAAGTTGTGTGTGCGCCGGCATCGCAACGAAAGTGCTGAAACTTCGTCCGATGATTGTGATCAAGGGCTGAAAATTATTACTAACAAATTGAGGTTAGAAGTTAGACGGAAGACGGGAGACGAAAAAAAATCATCTCACATCTACCGTTTACCATCTGCCGTTTCTAACATCCTCATAATCTCAACTTCCAAGCCGTTCAGGATGACATCTGCCAGTTCCTTTCCGTGTTCTGGCGATGCGAGATCGGGATTGGCGCCAACGATTCCTTCGGGGAACAATCTTTTATACTCATCGGGACCTGCGGTGTAAGGTCTATCCGGCAGGGGATGAAACCCGGCTGGTGTTTTTTTGATTTTGTCGGGACAGAAATGCATGATGATAGAAAGTTCGCTCGGTGTGGAGTGATGACCTTCCTGGTCTCCGAATTTCTGCCTGATCAGTTCCCGCACGCCTTTCACATCCCACCAGCACAGGAAGCGGATGCGGAGTTCAGGGAAGTCGGCGGCGATTTCAGATAAGGCAGCGTCAATGATTCCACGATTGCCGCCGTGTCCGTTCAGGAGCAGCACTTTGCGGAAGCCCTGATTGTTCAGGCTCCAGAAGACATCTTTCAAGAGCATTATTATAGTGGTTGGTTTTAATGTGATCGTGCCGGGGAAACAGGTGTGATGAAGAGATAAGCCGAGCGGCAGCACGGGTGCTGCAATGATGCCAGTGCGTTCAGCAAGGGCGACTGCAAGATGATGAACAATCAGGTGATCGGTACCGATCAGCCCGGTTAGTCCGTGCTGTTCTGTGCTGCCGATGGGAACGATGATGCGGTTGTCGCGCTGAAGGTACCCCTCAACTTCCTTCCAGTTCATTTCAACGAGTTGCATGAATAATTTGGACGCGGATTTACGCGGATTAGAATGGATTAAATTTTTCTTAAACTGATCCTAACAGTTCTTCACCACATTTTTCCATGGAAAAACGGATGCCGAGGCGGTCAAGTTCTTCAAGAAGGTCTTTGATCTCAAGGCGCATATCAAGCGGGTAATGGTTGCGGCGGCTCCAGGCGGATAGCGCGTCCCAGAACATCAGGCAGGTGTTCAAATCATACGGGAACGCAGCCTTTCGTGTCGCAACGAAAGCAACCTTCGCCTTGCCCGATGCGATCTCCTTCCAGCGCTTCAGTTGGAAAACATCAGGCGCATCAGCAATGGAGGGTTCAAGAGCAACGAGGATGGTTGTGATCGGGAATTGATACGATTGGATGATTTCACGGGCAAAGTTCCAGGAAGAAAAGGATGAATCAGGCAGCCAGACAGGGAGAAGTGTGGAATAGAAAGATGGCGCCGTGTGAACGAGTATTCCTGAGTGGAAGAGAACGGCGTGCGGCCGTTTGCCTTCCCGCCTGCTGGCGCGGATGAAAAGTTCGGCGGTGAGACGCGAGAGCGTGTGAACCTCGTCGTAATTAATATGCAGGTAATTTTTCCTGAGCAACTCGGCGATGTTTCGTGCCGAATCTTTCATCGTGTGTGTCAGACCGAAGAGTGATTCAGGCAGAACCTCTTGCGGGAGTGCAAGGCGGTAATTGAATTTACCTTCCTTGAGATACTTCTGTAGAAACCTGTCAATTCTTTTGCTTCCAGCCTGGTATTCTTCATCCTGAATACCGCCGTATGAACCGACCTGAAAATAAAAATGCTCCATCCCCTTGTATTGCCTCCAGCCGATGCGCGGCTCTATGGTGATGATGACGCCGTCCGGGTCAAGACAGGACTGGAGAAAGTTCTCATAGGCGCGCGGCATGCGGATAAATCTGAAGCGCAGAAGCGCGGTGTGCCGCACCCGCAGACGGTTGTGCACAGGGTCATGCTCGGCGATGACATCTATATTATCATCATCTCGGAGAAATCGGTTCGCCAGTTTTTGAGCGTAATTCATATTTTCTTTAACATCTTCGGGGTCAATCGGTCTGGATTTTGCGATTGGGAAACAGTAAGATGTCGGCAGCAGCGGCGCGTTGAAGAGCACAGAGAAGCATGCGGCGGCGCCGACAGGCGGTGCGATTATCACTGCCTTGTATTTCCTTTGCGGATACGCAGAAGTTAAATATTGAGAAACAAGCCTGCTGTTCCATTCCAGCGCTTCATCCTCATTCACACGGAACATTTTCATGATGCGCTCAAAGCCCAGCCGTCGGGTTAGACTGCCCATAAGCGGCAGGATGGCGCCGGCGAGGTTGATTTCAAACCCTTTATGAAACGGCGAGAACTTCTCATCCCGCAGAGAAGCGGATACGGCGGCAGGAACGATGAAGCCTGTATCAAGGCGATCAATGGGAGGTATGTCTTTGTAGCGTCTGCGGACGACCTGTGTGCTCATAAAATAATATAAGGTTGAAATTAAGGTTCAGTTAAGATACAAGGCGGATAATGATAGAGGTAAGATATAATGTATTTCATTAAATTTTGTAAAAATTATAGTTAAATGAGAGGAACACAAAGTTAAAAAAGAGTAAAAACAAATATAAACTGAAATAAGTAGGGACGCACTTCTATGCGTCCCTATATTTTTTCGTTCACCACGACCTATGCTATTATCTCCTGTGGAATTATTTTTAATTCATCATTCTTTCTCACAAACACCATTTACACATTTTTCTCCTTGTGCACAATCTGTTGAGTATGTACAGGTTTTCTTCTTTGGTGTACAATTTGTCTGTTTAGTACATTTGTCATAAGTACAAACGAGATTGGGATCACTGGTCGCAACCGCTACAAATCGAGGTGTAATAGGCTTGCATGAATAATTTACGCATTCTTCACAGAATTTACAGTCACTGTCATCATCACAACAACCCGTAAGTAAAATAACAGGGGTGAGTAACAAAATACATAATATCGCAATTTTGATTTTGTGAATTACATTTCACCTCCTTTCCTTTAAACTTAAGGATTTTCTAAATAATATAAAACATATAAAAAATGTCAATACTATTTAAAATTCTTTTGTCTTCACAAAGTTTGGATGTAAATTAAGATAGTTTAAATTATTAATATTAATCACAATA
>JBFMBQ010000309.1:0-5687 GCA_040755115.1 bacterium | reverse complement strand
CGCTTCTCGCTTTCAATCTGCGCAATATCTTCATCCGACAGTCTCTTGCCCTCAAGGAGGGTCTCCAGACGAACGCCTTCCAGAGTTTCATGTTCAATCAGCGTCTCCGCCACCAACTCAAGGCGATCCTGATGCTGCTGTAAAAGTTCCTTCGCCTTGTTATAACATTCATCAACGATATGGCGGACTTCTTTATCAATCTCGGCTGCTACTTCCTCGCTGTAGTTGCGGTCCTCGGCGAGGTCGCGCCCGAGGAAGATCGCCTCGTGCTTTTTGCCGAGTGTTACGGGTCCGATCTTTTCGCTCATGCCGAATTCGGTTACCATTTTTCGTGCGACTTTCGTAACGCGTTCCAAGTCGTTGCTCGCCCCTGTTGTGATCTCTCCGAAAATAATTTCCTCAGATACTCTGCCGCCGAGCAGAACGACCATGTCGTTCAGGAGTTCAGTACGCGAGGTCATATAGCGGTCTTCAAGAGGGAGTTGAAGCGTGTAGCCGAGCGCAATTCCGCGCGGGAGGATTGAGATTTTATGGACAGGGTCGGTTCCGGGCAGGAGTTTCGCTGCGAGTGCGTGACCGGCTTCATGGTAGGCGGTGATTTTCTTTTCGCTTTCCGAGATCAGTTTGCTCTTGCGTTCGGGGCCTGCTATGCAGCGGTCAATCGCTTCCTCAATATGTTTCATCGTTACCGCATCTTCGCCGTCGCGGGCGGCAAGTATCGCTGCTTCGTTTAGGATATTTGCGAGGTCGGCGCCGGTGAAACCGGGCGTGCGCCTCGCCACTACTTCCAGATCGACGGATGAATCCAGCGGTTTTCCCCGAGCGTGCACTTCAAGAATAGCCTTGCGTCCTTTCACATCCGGTCTGTCCACAACGACGCGCCTGTCAAACCGACCGGGTCGTAACAGTGCAGGGTCAAGCACATCGGGGCGGTTCGTGGCTGCGATGAGTATTACGCCGGCGTTCGGGTCAAAACCATCCATTTCAACGAGTAACTGGTTCAAGGTCTGTTCGCGCTCGTCGTGCCCGCCGCCGAGTCCTGCCCCGCGTTGCCGTCCTACCGCATCAATCTCATCAACGAACACAAGGCACGGGGCGTTTTTCTTCGCCGTATCAAACAGGTCACGCACACGGGATGCGCCTACTCCGACGAACATCTCCACAAAATCGGAGCCGCTCATATGGAAGAACGGCACTTTCGCCTCGCCCGCTATCGCCCGCGCAAGGAGTGTCTTGCCGGAGCCGGGCGGTCCCACCAGAAGGACACCTTTCGGTATCTTCGCACCGAGCGTCTGGAAGCGTTTGGTGTCCTTGAGAAATTCCACGATTTCCTCAAGTTCTTCTTTCGCCTCATCAACGCCGGCGACATCCTTGAAGGTAACCTTTGGTGCGCTGGTATCCACCATTTTCGCACGGCTGCGACCGAAGGACATCGCCTGCGCCCCGCCGATGCTCGCCTGCCGCAGAAACAAAAACCAGATGCCGAAGATTACCAGCACGGGTATAACCATCATAGTAATGAAAGATGTGAGGTTCTCTCTTACGCCCGGGTTTTCGGCTTTGAAGTTCACCTTCTTTTCGCGCAGGAGTTTCACGAGATCGGGGTCGTCGGGCATTGCAGCGGTGAACTTATCACCGTTTTTGAGTGCGCCACGAAGTTCGCTCTGGTGAGTCATTATCGTAACCTCCTGCACCTTGCCGTCCTCAACATTAGCGATGAACTGGCTATAAGTGTGTTTTTTGAACTGCGGCATAAAAGGATTGCGCACAGCGGAAGACAGGATGAGGATGGCAATAAAAAGAACAAGAAGAAAGGTATAGCGTGAAAATTTCACAGGTGGTCTGCTTTCCGTGCCCATATCTAACCTAAATTATAACGAAACCAGTGAGTTTTTAAATGCCAGTAGTTGTTGTAAGAAGTAAAAAGTGAGAAGCAAGACGATAACCGCTCAAAGCAGAACTCTTTCAATTTTCGTCTCACATCTCACATCTTACATCTTACTTTTTATTTCAAGCAGTGAGTTTTTGAAGCAGGCTCACATTGAGCCTGCCCTGTTCACGCAGCCACTCAATTGTCTCAATCAGCCCCAGCCGCACATCGGGATACTCCATCTTGTAGCCGGTGGCGAGAAGTTTTTCGTTGCTCACATCAAGGTCAAGCGGGAAATAATAGATCGGCGCCTTCTCAAGCAGCGGGGGCTTGCCCGTTATTCTGGATGCGACATCGGAAATCTCAGCGGCGAGCCGTCCCCAGAACGCCGCGAGGCGCGGTGGGAGATAGACCGGAACAGTCGGTTTCTCAAGCACCGCGGCGAGAAAATAAAACAGATTCGTCATCGTAATTTCCGAGCAATCCACGACCTGATATTCCTCGCCGACGGCTTCCTGTATGCTGCTCAGATGAAGTGCGGCGCCGCCGACATCTCTTGCATGCACCGGAGACATGTGATAATGGAAATTCACCGGAACGGGTATAATATGCAGCATCGCAAAGGTTTCTATTATGTGCATAAAACCGTATTTGCTGCGCGGTCCATAGACAACGCCGGGGCGCACTATCGTTACTGGCAATCCATGTTCACTGTGGTATCGGTGGGCGATGATGTCCTGCTTGTGTTTTGATCTGCTGTAATCCTCCATCGGCTTCCTGGGAGTATCTTCATAAATCTTTGCTGTGAATTTCGGTCTGCCGTAAACGCCGCAGGTGCTCCAGGAAACGAGACGCTTAACACCCGCCTCAATGCATGCTCTGCAAAGATTCTCCATGCCTTCCACATTGACCTTGTTAAGCAAATCTTTCGGTGCAGAAAAGTTAAACAGCGCAGCAGTGTGAAAAACCACATCCACGCCCTCCAGAACCCTGCGCAGACTGTCTATTTCCGTCAAATCCGACGGAATGAATTCTGCACAATCAGGCAGGAAACATCGATCGGCGCCCTCAAGGTCGGTGGCGCGGAAATCAAGCCCTCTCTCGGTTAGAATATCTACAAGATGTGAGCCGGTAAACCCGCATGCGCCGGTAACAAGGTATTTCATAATATTGTCCCCTGTTTTATGTGTTTAGAGATTAACAGATTGAACAGCGTTTTGTCAAATTATAAGATGAGAGATGTGAGAAGTAAAATGTGAGATGATTTTTCGTCTCCCGTCTTACATCTCCCGTTTCCCCGTCATCCTTTAAGTTTGACCTTTTCATAGTATGTATGAATAATTCGGGACACATAATAAAGTAAAAAATCTTTGCGCTGTCCCAAAAATTATGATAAATATTCTTCTGAAGTGATGGAAAGGGGCTGACAGTGAAAATCGGCGTCATTTCGGATACACACATTCCTCACAGGGCAAAAAATGTGCCCGCAAAAGTTATGAAACTTTTTGAAGGAGCAGACATGATTCTGCACGCCGGCGACCTCGTAAGGCTTGATGTGATTGATGAACTATCGGCTTTGGCGCCCGTTCATGCGGTATCTGGCAATATGGATGAATTCGGGGGAGGCACACTGCCCGACAAAAAGGTAATAACAGCGGGCAACTGGCGCATTGGATTGACACACGGCTGGGGCGCACCGCTCGGACTGGCGCAGCGTGTGAAGAAGATGTTTGAAGGCGAGAAACTGGACTGCATTGTTTTCGGGCATTCACACAGTGCGCACCTCTCATCAGACGGCGGCGTGATGATCCTGAATCCCGGCAGTCCGACAGATACGGTTTTCGCTCCTTATCTTTCGGTTGCGATACTTTATGCGGAGGAGGAACTGAAAGGGGAGATAATTAGACTTTGAATAAGGGCACAAGACAGTGCGCCCCTTACATCTGTGTAAATCTGTGTTCATCTGTGGTTCTAATTAAACCTCATAAGCCGCGATGCGGCTGAAATCGGCTGCCTTCAAACTTGCACCGCCGACAAGAACACCATCAACCTCCGGCAATGCCATAAGTTCGTCAATGTTTTTTGGATTCACGCTGCCGCCGTAGAGTATTCGTATTGAATCATCTGCTGGCGCGCCGAGTCTGTCGCGAAGTAATAAACGGATAAAACCGCATGCTTCATTCGCCTGCTCTGATGTCGCCGTTTTTCCCGTTCCAATCGCCCACACCGGTTCATAGGCGATTACGATTTCCTTCAGATATGCGGCATCGTCCAGCGCAAATACACTACAGTTTATCTGCCTACGCAGCACTTCTTCAGTTTTTCCAGCCTCTCGCTCTTTAAGCGTCTCACCCACGCAAACAATCGGCTTCACCCCTGCCTCAAGCAATGCGTGCATCTTTCGGTTTACCGACACATCAGTCTCGCCAAAGTATTGCCTCCGTTCAGAATGTCCGACAACACAGTAGGCACAGCCGGCATCCTTCAACATCACTGGTGATATTTCGCCCGTAAACGCTCCGTCCTTTTCCCAGTAGACATCCTGCGCGCCGAGTTGCAGGTATGGTTTCGCTGCGCTGTGCTCGCGCCATGTGGCAAGGGAGGTGAAGGGCGGGCAGATGAGGATTTCCCGCGAGGCAATCGCTTCCTCCGGCACAGAAAAATCTTTAATAAAACTGCGCACCTTCTCGGCACTGCCATACATCTTCCAGTTTCCGGCTATCAATGGTTTTCTCACTGTTTTACCTCCTTAATTTCATGCAGAATATAAATTGAGCGTTATTCGGTTGCGGTTGCGCTGCTGGAATCGTTGTTCGTATAGCGTCTTTCGTCTTTTTTTATCCGATTAACGACAGACGATAACCGATAAATGGCACCTTTTTGTAAAAAACCGCTCAATTTAGGTGTAAAATATATAATAAACAGATTGTTTTGCAAGACTTATTTTTGACACAGAAATGCAAAGGATAAAATATAACCACACGGAACTACGGAAACACGGAAAGGGTATCGTTAACTCCGCCGTAAAGACACCACTTTACCATTTTTTCCGCACATTTGGTTATCCCGTGCTCAATCCACTCTCACTTGTTCTTTGCCTTACGCACAGATGCAACCTTAGATGTCTCACCTGCAAGATATACGACGATCCGGTTGATGAACTGGCGGCGGAAGAATGGGAAAAAGTTTTCCGCCGAATTGGAAAGGGCATCCTGTGGTTCACGGTTACAGGGGGCGAACCTTTCATACGGGATGACATTGAGCAAGTTATCACTTCCCTGCTGACACACTGCGCACCGAAGTTCATAACTATTCCCACAAACGGCTATTTCTGCGAGGCGGCGCCTTCAATCGTTAATTCTTTATGCAATAAATTCCCTGAAACAAGATTCATTCTGAATATCTCTATTGACGCTGTCGGCGCCGACCACGATGCCATCCGCAGACTGCCCGGCAGTTTTGACAGGGCGGTTGAAACTTTCCGCCGCACGGCAACCAGCAAACCGCAGAACATGCGCCTTGGCATCTACACCGTTATCTCAAAATTCAATATTGAAATGATCCCCGACCTGATCGCTTATGTAAGAAATCTCGGTCCCGATACTCATCATTTTGAGATCGCCCAGCCTCGCAGAGAATTATCAATGGAAGGAGTGCACATCGCTCCGTCGGGAAATACATTCCGAGCCATCTCGCGCCAGATTCGCAGAAATATATTACAAAGTTACCATCAACGGACAGACGGCGTTATTGATGCCTTTCGCGGTGAATACTACAGAAATGTAGAAGAATCCTTCTGCGACGGTAAGGCTATGCC
>JBFMBQ010000308.1:2321-5873 GCA_040755115.1 bacterium | reverse complement strand
GGCAGCATCTACCGAAACAAAGGCGCTTACACAGAAGCGCTGGAATACTATGAGAAAGCCGTCAAGATCAAGCCCGACTACACCGTCTGCATTGATAATATGGGCATCACATATTTTATGATGGGTGAATTTGACAGGGCGGAGGAACAATATTTAAAGGCTTCCTCTATTGATGCTTCTTATGCCGATTCCCATTACAATCTGGGTGCATTATACGAGGCGGGGGACAAAAAGAAAGATGCCCTTGCTGAATACGAAAAATACATATCGCTCTCAAAAGACAACGAGAAAATTCAGGAGGTCAGAGGAATAGTTGAGAGATTAAGAAAAGAATTGCAAGAATCTGCCCGATGAAAGGATGTGAACTCGTGGTGGAAAAGAAGAAAAAAGATGAAGGCAAGTCAGTTGAAGATGAACTCCTCTCTGCTTTTTCGGAGTTTGAGAAGAAGCAGGATGAGAAGGTCAAAGATGTGGGAGATAAATCAACGCCGATAAAGGTAAAAATCTCGCCTGATAAACTGCGCGCGACGGTAAATGTTGCATCGCCTGTGGATTTGCAGATTGATCTTGGAAAAAACGATGTGGTTGAGGCACTGAAAAAAGCGGGTGTAACTTTTGGTATAGATGAGGATGCGATTGAGGAGATTTTTACCTACGGCAGTTACGGGGTGGATGTGCCGGTTGCGCGTGCCAAGTTGCCGACAGATGGGACAAGCGCGAAGATTGATTACAAGTTTGATATAACCGGGGAGAAGAAGGCGCAGATCAAGGTGGATGAACATGGAAATGTGGATTTCAAGGATTTGGACATGATAAAGAGCATGGAACAGGGGTCTGTTCTGGCGGTGAAGATACCCGCAGTGATGGGCGAGGCTGGGATGACGGTTACAGGCGAGACGCTCCCGCCGAAAGAAGGACGCGATGTAAAAATGCCTGTTGGCGAAAATGTGGAAGTGAGCGAGAACGGGATGACTTTACTCGCGGCAATGAGCGGTCAGCCGATTTACAAGGACGGAAAAGTCAGCATCAGCGCGGTATATGAAATCAAAGGTGATGTCAGTTATGTAACAGGCAATGTGAATTTCAAGGGGACGGTAATAATCCACGGGGGCGTTCAGAGTGATTTCATAGTGAGTGCCAGTGATAATGTTGAGATAACGGGAAACATAGAGAAAGCCTTCATAGAGGCAGGGGGCGATGTGCTCGTGCGCGGCGGACTATACGGGCAGCAGGAAGGCAAGATTGTCGCCGGCGGGTCAGTAACCATCCGTTCAGTTGAAAGCGGCATTGTAGAGGCAGGCAAGAACATAATCATCACGCAATCCTCACGCTACAGCACGCTCCTCGCGGGCGAAGATATTATATTGAACAACCAGAAAGGGACGATTGTCGGCGGCAAGACTACTGCGGGGCGGCTTGTTGATGTTTCAAATATCGGCTCTCCTTCATTCACTGAAACACCCGTTGAAGTGGGAATAAATCCAAAGATAAAAGAACTACAGGCCAAACTTGAGACGAAAGTTACAGAAGACAAACAGCAACTTGAGAAAGTGGCGCAATCAATCAAGGCGTTAAAAGAAATGCAGACACATGGTCCCCTGGCACCGGATAAGGTTGAACTGATGAAAAAACTCGTGCCTGTGGCACATCAACTGCGCTCGTCCCTTGAAACAGATACTGCGAAACTGAATTTTGTTTATGAAAAACTCAAAACCATGCAGGCAGGGCGGCTGAAGGTTAAAGGCAAAACATACCCTGGCGTGAAAATCTTCACTGCGGGCGCAACTATGACCATCCGCAAGGAACTCAATCACTCCAGTTTCTATGAGCAGAACGAACAGATCATCGTTGGTCCGTATTAATTGTTGAATCTGCGGAAAAGAGATGTCATTCGTCATTCGGTAACAGGAGGTCTGTGTATGTCAGAGGATAACGAAAAAAATAAAGAAGATAAGAAATCTTATACCGTAGTTGATCGCCGCGGACAGGATGAGGGCGTTGAAGAGGAAGAAGAAGAACCTGCGGAAGCAGCCGAAGAGGAGACAGAGGAAGAAGAGGCGGAAAGAGCCGGCACAGAAGAGGCGCGGCTGATGAAGGTGGAGGAATTTCTGGTGCTGTTTATGAATCTTCTTCGTGAGCAGGCGGCGATAAGCCTCGGTATGTCGCCGCATCCGAGCATGAATGTCCCGCCACGCAAAGATGAGGCTGAGCACATCGCATCGTTCTATAATAAGATAATGAAGGAATTCGGCGAACGGTTCTTCCCGCAACTGCCACAATCACCGGAAGGCTCGCCGAGTTTTTTGGGATTGACCCTTTCCTGTCTTTCAATACTCCGCGAGCAGATTTTGATCAACATGGGGCTTCTGTCAAATCCTGTAACGGGTCTCATAGTGAAAGACCTTGAGCAGGCAAGACTGGGGATCGATCTCTTTACCTTCATTGTCCAGCAAAGCGGGGCACTATTGCCCGAACGCGAACGCAAAGAACTTGAAAATTATCTTACCGATTTCAGAATCAACTTCATGCGCCAGATGAATGCGTAATTCCAAATACTGAATAAATTTTACATCTGTGTGATCTGCGGATTATTTTTTATCGCGGCTCAAGTGCCACAATCTTCATCTCTTTCGGCAATTTATCAGGCGAAACAACATAAACTGAAGAATTGACCATTTCAACATTCTTCTTCCCTTTGAGGAAAACATCCAGCGATTTGATCGGCAGTCTCGCGCTGCCTTTCGTCTTGTAGTGCATCGGGATAAGAATATGCGGCTTAAGCAGCGAAGCGATTTCATCCGCTTCCTCCGGCTCAATCGTGTAGAAGCCGCCGACAGGCACAAGCAGAATGTCAATTCCTGAAAGTTTTTCTGCATCCTTTTTTTCTAACACATGGCCGAGATCGCCGAGATGAGCAATGCTTAAACCGCCGATGTTCACCACGAAAATTGTGTTTTTCCCTCTGTCCGCGCCCTTCTTTTTATCATGATAACTCGGAAAGGCGCGTATCTTGACATCCCTTATTTTTCTGTCAATCTTGTTCCAGTCCTTACCTTCTTTCGCAAGACCGTGAATGATTTCAGGCTTACCCTTCACCTTATCAAGGCTGTTGTGATCAAAATGCTCGTGCGACATAAGTACGATGTCCGCCTCCACCTTAAAATCCGGATAGTCAAGACCTGAATACGGGTCTATGAGCACGGTTGTGCCGGATGAGAGACTCTCAATCAGAAAGCAGGCATGACCGAAATTCCTGATGCGCACGCCTTTTCCCTTTTCAGCAGCGTAAGTCCCATTAGAGCAAAGGGCAACAGAAAGTATTAAGCACGCCATGGAAAGGCATAGAATTAAACCGTTCAGTGACATGCAAATAACCTCCTTTTTAGATTTTATCATGGATTGTTCATGATTTAAAACATTGGCGTTAGGATGAGTAAGATGTGCGATGTAAGAAGGTAGAAGGTAGATGGTAGATGATCGTTTCCCATCTTTCGTTTACCGTCTCCCGTCTCACATCTCCCGTCTCTTCGTGTTTTTATGCTTTTGTGGCAT
>JBFMBQ010000308.1:0-2311 GCA_040755115.1 bacterium | reverse complement strand
GCATAATATACGAATAATTCAGATCAAGTTTATGGTGTTACTGTATAAACAACCCGAATCAAGCCGACAACGGGAATTCATACAAAACAGAGGCAGGGAAAATGAAACCAGACCTTCTCACATTAGCAAAGGCGGGCTGTTCTGAGGCTGTGCGAGCCGGCGCACATCAGGCGGATGTGTTCGTGGAGAATTCACGGCTGGTAGAAGTTGAAGTTGAGGCGAGCAGCGTGAGATACTGCGATGTCAAGGAGGACCCCGGCTACTCAATTCGGGCTGTAAACAAAGGCGGCAAGGGTTTTATGCATGGTATGGGACTCAGCGAACGGAAAATCAGAACGGCGGCGGCGCGGGCGGCAGAAATGGCAGCCTTTGCACATCCTGACCCTGATTTTCGTTCACTTCCAGCGCCGGAAGATCATATCGCTGTTGAAGGACTCTTTGATCCTCAAATTGCAGAGATAACTTCGGGCGAGGCGGTGCGGTGGGCAGGGGAAATCATAGAGGCAGGGTGCAGCGTTTCGCAAGAGGTGATTCTCAGGGCAGGCATAACACTTAGGATGACGGAAGTGGCAGTTGCGAACTCTCTCGGAGTGGCGACAGCGGAGAAGTTTTCATCAGCGTCTGTCTATGTCTTTGCAATAGTCCGCCGCGGCGATGATGTGGGATCGTTCTACGATTTTTCCCGTGCGCGCAGTCTGAAAGACCTGTCGCCGCCCTCTGAATTATCACGAAAGACTGTCCAGAAAGCACTCTCCTACCTCGGTGCACGGAAAATACCTTCCGGCATCTATCCCCTTCTGCTTGCTCCAATGGCGACATCGGAGTTGATTCACGAATTGTGCGCCGCCGCATCGGCGGAAAATATCCAGAAAAACCGATCATATCTTATCGGCAGAAAGGACACCGCAATCGGCACAGAACTTCTTACAATCCACGATGACGGCTTGGTGCGCGGCGGTGAAGGTTCTTCCGCCTTTGACGCCGAGGGCGTGCCGAGAAAACTTTTCAGGCTGATTGAAAAGGGGGTTCTAACGGGATATTTCCATAACTCATACACAGCCGCCAAGTCGGGCGAGCCGAACACAGCGCATGCCGCCCGCGCCGGCTATTACGGCGATGTGGGCATCGGCTGCACCAATCTCAGAATCGCAACGGGGACGCACAACGAGGCGGAAATTGTTAAAAATATCGCTGACGGGCTTTACATTGATTCGGCTTCTTTCAGCCCGAATCTCTCTTCCGGAGATATTTCCGCAACGATTGATTTCGGCTGGAAGATTGAGAACGGAGAACTGGCATATCCTGTGGCGAATACCATGCTTGGAAGCAACATGCTGGTGATGCTGAAAAGAATTGAGTCTGTGTCAAGCGATTTCAGAGATGATGCGGGCAGCATACTTCCATCGCTGCTCATCGGCGATACTCAAGTGGCAAGTGCAGGATAGGAGAACACACTTGAAATTTCTGTTCAAGGTTTTCGGATGCGCAACCGTCTTCACCTTCTTCACGGCGGTAACGGTCTATATGCTCGTTACATCCTCACCTTATGCTGTGAGGGTTAAAAAAGATGTTGCTGAATTCATCTATCCGGTGGCGCGGGAGAATGTGAAGATAAAGTTTGAGAACCTGATACGGCATCTGATTGGTGCAACAGAGTTGAAAACCGATTTCGTGCTGACGGAACTTGAGGCAAACGCATACCTTCATCAATATTTTCCATCAAGCAGGGAAATGCCTATTGTAAACCCATACCTTTTCTTTAGAAACGACATTGTGCGTTTCAGATTTGAAATTTCCTTTGACAGCATCAGAATATACCTGATTAACCGTCTGAAAGGGGCGAACATTGACGAAAATTTCAAGGAGATGATGGAGGCGCGCGAGATTTCGCTGCGACTTACGGTAACGACAGATATTGGGGTGAACTGGACAAAAGAAAAGCCTTATTTATATCTCTCGGGGTTGAGAATCGGATTGCTTCCGCTGCCTGTCAAACTGATTTTCGGTGAATATACAGATGAGATGAACAAGAAGGTATTCAAAGATTTTAATGAGGAGTTCAAGAAATCTCCTTTTCTGATCCAGGGCGTTGAAGTCAAGGACGGCATGCTGGTCGCGCATCTTGAAACGAAACTGACCGATCGCGTTATACTTGAGGAGCGGCAGAGGCGGTATCTTGAGCAGGATACACCGATTGCGCGCTCATTGCGCCGCCACAAGTGCAGATTCGGCTGCACTGAAGAAGAGCAAAAAAGCATTGACGGCTTCATAAAGAAGGCAATGCTTGAAGGAGAGGAATATTACTCGCAGG
>JBFMBQ010000307.1:0-2901 GCA_040755115.1 bacterium | reverse complement strand
TAAGATGTATAAATATATAAAAATAAGGGGATATTATATATAAATAACAAAATATTAAAAATGAGTCAATGGGGGAATGAGAAATGAAAGAAAAAATAGATTCGGAGAAAATACTACGCCATATAAAATACACAAGACACTGGCTTGACAAGGCAAACAGCGATTTTGCCGAGAAAAAGTTCGCTTCGGGGAGCACAATTTTAAGTCTTGCCCGCGCAGAACTTACTGCCGCTTGGGAAGAAGCCCTACAACTTAAGTCAAGAATTGTCGGTAAATTACCAGCACGCTCAAACAGACTCTACTGGGGCGCCGCGTCTTCCGTAAGTATGCTTGCCAGCGGCTTTATTATCGCGGTAATAATCATCCAGTTTACAAGCAACCCTGTGCCACGAACGAAATCCATGCAACCGCTTCCTGAATCTGCTGGTGTAACCTCCACAGTAACGCCTCAACAGCCAGTTGCAAGCAAGACAGTTGAACCCACTGCTGAACCCCAGAAGATAATATCCACAACGCCAGCCCCAAGACGACAATACCTGCGCATAAAAGAAACCGCCATCACCGCACCGACACCACAACCGGAGCCAGTGCCTCAAATTGAACCCGTGCTTCCTCAACTGGAACCAACCGCTGTTGAAACCAAGCCTGCGCCAGAACCTGTTAAGATTCTGCCGCAAACGGAAATTATTGAACTTTACAAAACAGCAGAAAAATCACTGAAAGATTGAAAAATTATAACCTCCGCTGGAAATATCTCCACAACTTGCGATATAATCCAGTTGCTTTAATTTTTGCTATGATATTCTTAAACACTGATTACAATTTCTCTTGTCTGGAGGAATTACTATGAATTTCGTTCGGCTTTTATTATTAGCAATTGTATTATCCTGCCTGTGCTGCCTCCCCCTCACAGCGCAGGAGGAAACCGAAAAAACCTTGCCTGTCCCTGAAACGGAAATCATTGTCCGCTCCATTGATGTAACAGGCAACTTTGAGGTTGATGATGAAACCATCTTCTCAGTGGTAACGACAAAAACAGGCGAGCCTTTATCCACTAAGAAACTGGAGGAGGATTTACAGAAGGTCTTTGACCTCGGCTTTTTTTCAGAAGATGTAAAGGCGACGCTTGATGAATACGAGGATGGCGCAAAGATAACCTTCCATGTAGTTGAGAACCCAGTGATAGAAAAAATAGTGATTGAAGGCGCCACAGCGGTCAGCGCCTCCGAACTGCGCGACCTGATGAAGACAAAAGAAAAGGAAATCCTCAACAGCAAAAACCTCAAAGACGACATCACGGCAATAGAAAAGACCTATCTTGACCGTGGTTACCGCGCTTCGCGGGTTATTGATGCAGGTGTAGACGCTGATAACAACCTGCACATTTTGATCACCGAAGGCATAATCCAGGCAATCAAGGTTATCTATATTAAAACGAATGAAGAGACGGGTGAAAAAGAAGAACTTGCGGAAGGAAAAACAAAAGACTATGTAATACTGAGGGAGATGCGGGTGAAGGCGGGCGATGTTCTGAACACCGATAATTTCCAGAAAGACTTGCAACGGATATTCAATCTGGGCTTTTTTGAGGATGTCGGCACAAGATATGATGTGGGCGACAGACCCGGCACTATCGTACTCATTATTGAAGTTGAGGAAGCACGCACAGGACAGATAGGCTTCGGCGCGGGCTACAGTAATAATACAGGTTTTGTCGGACAACTATCATACTCAGAACGGAATCTGCGGGGCAAGGGGCGACGACTTGACTTGCGACTTGAATCCGGCGGCAAAAGAAAAAATTACGAAATCGGTTACTTTGAACCGTGGTACGACCAACGCCAGACGAGCGTTGAATTCAGCCTGTTTAACACAACCCAGGAGAATCTGCGCTACGGGCTTGGCGGCGTGTATATCCCGGATTACGAGGAACGCCACTCTGGTTTCCGCTTAGTCGTGGGGCGTCCGCTGACATATTACACGAAGGTCTTCGTCGGCTTTAAAACTGACACAGTGGATGTTACTCCTGATAATCTGGCTATAACACGGGGGCTTGACGGCACTTCGCGCAGCGTTTCGTTCACAATACGAACCGATACGCGCGACAATGTTTTCAATCCCACGCGCGGACGCTTTGACAGCGCCTCCACCGAGTTCAACGGCGGCATCGTGGGCGGCGACTTTGATTATAAAAAACTTGACCTTGATGTGCGGCGGTTTTATCCGACAGGCAAAAAGCAGGTGTTAGGGGTTCACATGCTGGTGGGGCTGGGCAAAGGGCAAATTCCGAGATTTGACTGGTACGACCTTGGGGGCGTTAATACACTTCGCGGTTACGATGAATTCCAGTATGCGGGCACAAAACTGCTTCTGTTCAATGTTGAATACCGTTTTACTCTTTCCGGGAATTTATCCGCGGTGATCTTTGCCGATGCCGGCAGCACATGGAACAGGCTTTCAGATATGGGGATTTCACCTGATGACCTTAAGAAATCAGTCGGCTTCGGACTCAGACTCAAGATTCCTGCCTTCGGCGTAGGTCCGATACGGCTTGATTATGCCTTTGCGCTCTCAATTGATGAGACAAAGATACATTTCGGATTCGGGCATATGTTCTAATAAAATTTTTGACACGGATTTACACAGATTAACACGGACGAAATCAGTGTGATTCTGTGAAAATCTAAACAGAATACTTTATATATAATGCACCACGCACTACGCACTATAATTTTTATCTCCTTTTTTCCCCTTCTGATTTTTCACATATCAGCGGCTGCTCAACAGGAAGCAGATATACTGCGGGTTCAGGTTGATTTGACCTTTACTGACACGAATATTCCCTCAATTATTCAGGAGAGAATCAAGAACAGCATGCAGCAGGTCGGCGAACGCGCGCTC
>JBFMBQ010000306.1:0-3945 GCA_040755115.1 bacterium | reverse complement strand
GAAGTAATAAATGTATTGGGACATGGTTTGTTGGAAAAGCCTTACGAGAATGCACTGGTTGTAGAATTCGGTCTGCGAGGTATCCCCTTCATACAACAACCGCAATTTGATGTTATTTATAAGGGCGTAAAAGTCGGTGAATATGTCCCCGATCTGATCGCTTTTCATAAGATTATTGTGGATACAAAAGTGATTAACAAGATAACCGATCATGAACTTGGACAGATTCTCAATTACCTCAAGATCACAGGTTTGAGATTAGGAATAATACTGAATTTCGGACGGTCAAAACTTGAATGGAAGAGAATTATCTCATGACCAATATGTGTTAATCGGTGTTTATCAGTGTTTATCAGTGGTTCTATTTTCTTAATTTAATTTACAGGATAATCAATATGAAAAACACAAGACTAAAACCACAGAGTTTAAGATCAGTATGTTGTCTGTTGTTCATTTTCACTGCCTGCCGATTATGTTCTGCCGTTGATTTTCTTCCTTCAGATCAGATAAAGCCCGGTATGAAAGGCATCGGTTTATCTGTATTCAAGGGGACAGAAATAGAGGAATTTCAGGCAGAAATACTCGGCGTGCTGCGGAAAGTGAACTCCGGGCAGGACATAATATTGGCGCGTCTGTCTGGGGCAGGACTCGGCGTGGGACTGGATGAGTATGTTGTAGTTGCCGGCATGAGCGGCAGCCCGGTATATATTGACGGCAAAATCATCGGCGCTGTGGCGTATGCGTGGTCGTTTCAGAAGCAGCCGATTGCGGGCATCACGCCCATTGCGGATATGCTGAAGATGCTGAATGAGAATCCGCCGCAGAAGCAAGAGAGTGTGTTGCCAGGCGGCAATGTCTCCGACAAAATCGTTGCAACGCATCCCGATCTCGGCACAGTGGAGTTCAACCCGATTATCACCCCGGTCGTTCTCGGCGGCTTCAGCGCGCGCGGTGAGGAACGAATGCGAAAAATTCTTGAACCTTACGGCATGATCCCCATTCGTCTCGGCAGCGGCGGGGCAGGGGAACAGAGCGAGGAGGCGGATAATCTGCGCCCTGGCTCCGCCATCTCTGTGCCGCTGATTATGGGCGATCTATCCGCCGCTGCCATCGGCACCGTTACCTACCGCAAGGACGACCGCATCCTCGCCTTCGGACACCCGTTTTTTAATGCGGGCTTTATAAATATGCCTATGGGCGGCGGCATCGTCTACGGCGTGATGCCGAGTTATTCCCGTTCATTCAAACTCGCCTCGCCAACGCGCCCCGTCGGCAGCATCCTCTCCGACCGCCTGCCCGCCATTATGGGCGCTTACGATGTGCAATCGCAACTCGTCCCGGCAAAAATTGAAATCAAAATACCGGAACTGAAAGAACCCAAAATTTTTAACATACAGATAATACAGAACGACCTCCTCATTACATCTCTGCTGGATGAGGCAATCTTTGAGGCGATAGACAACGCTGTCGGCTTTATGGGCGAAGTTACGATAAAGGTTAATATCAGAGGTTCGCTTTATGATTATCAAACCCCTTATGAATTCAATGATATGTATTACAGCCCCTTCTCCGCAGGGATGATAAGCATAATTAACCGCCTGGACAACCTTGTTTATAACGGCTTTCAAAAGGTGCGGCTTAAAGAGGTTGAAGTGAAGGTGGATGTGATGCGCGAGTTGAAGGTTGCCGCCATTCGCAGAATCACACTCTCCGGAACACGGTTTCATCCCGGTGATGATGTTGATGTAAATGTTTATCTCCAGCGTTTCGGCGGCGGGGAATATCTGAAAACCTTCCGTTTGCGCATACCGCAGGATGCCAGACTGGGTCCTGCCCGCATACTCGTTGAGGGCGGCGAGGGGCTTGGCGCACCTACAAAAGTCCCGCCGATAAATTTTGACCAGTACTTTAAGCGTCTTCAAGAATGGATTCCGAACAACATTATTTCAACGAAACTTATTTTCCAGGGCGACAGGATGAGTATGGAAGGTGAGGAACTGCCATTCCTGCCGGGGTCTGCGCGAGGTATTATCCTCTACGGCAGCCTGCCGGGCACGCAGATGGTTGAAGAAGCGGTTCAGGAACTTTTTGCGACCGACGAAGTAATACAGGGAAAAACGCAGGCGTTAATTATGATAGAAAAGGAGTTTTAAAAATGATGAATGCGGAATGCGGAATGCGGAATACAAAATCTCAAGTTCAGGATATAGGGGGCAAGGTACATAATGTGAAGTGGAATCTAAAAATTTTGCACTTTGCACCTTGCACCTTGCACTTTTCAGTTTTTATTCTTCTCTTCTTACTGATGTGCGGAACCGCGAATGGGCGCACAACTGGAATCTGGTTGCAGGCGGGAATGGACAGATTTGCCAACGGTAAATTTGAATCAACCTCGCTTACGAGCGAGGGTAAAATCGTGCTCGGACCGCAGGTAACGAAGGAATTAACAACGCCGGAACCATTCTTGTGGGCACTGGTCTTTGATTCGGACGGCAACATGTGGTCGGGCAGCGGCACGAAAGCCATCCTTTACCGTGTTGACAAACAGAAAAAAGAAAAAGTCTCATTTATGCCCGGAACAAGCATCACCGCACTTGTTACCGATAAAAAACAATACATCTATGCAGCAAGTTTTCCGCCGGCGACGATTTACCGCTACGACCGAAACGGCGAGGGCGAACTTTTCGCCGAATTGCCCTCAAAATACATCTGGGATATGGTTATTGACTCAAAAGGAGTAATTTATGCCGCCGGAGGCTACCCGGCAGGCATTTTCAAAATCAATCCAGACAAAAAGGTGGAGCAGATTTTCAGTCCTGCCGACACTCATGTGCTCAGCCTCGCCCTGGATGACAGCGGAAGCCTTTATGCCGGCAGCAGCCCGAACGGCATTATCTATCGTATCGCGCAGGACGGCAAAGTCTCTGTGTTCAACGACCTTGATGAGGAAGAGCCATACCGCATCGTCTGGCTGGACAACAGACTCGTTGTGGCGGCAAACAGATACCAGCCTGCGCCGCCGCTACCCGGACCGAAGCCGGGGCAGGGAGCGCCCCGGGAAGAACCCCAGAGTTTTCCGGCAAACCAGCCTGCTCCTCCAGGGCAGCCCGCCCCATCCGCGCTCTATGAACTCCGCCCCAGCGGCGCAAAGAAACTGATCTTCATGTCTCCCGACCCTTACATTCTTTCCTTGTTGGCGATTGACAACAATTCGCTCTATGTCGGCACCGGTAATGACGGTCATCTTTACAAAGTTGAAATAAACGAAGAGCGCACAACGCTCACTCAACTGCCAGTGAGCCAGATTCTTGCCATTACACAATATGAAGGTAATTTTTATATTGCCAGCGGCTCACCGGGCGAAGTTTTTTCAATGAATAAAAATGTGGTCAAAGAAGGCTCATTTGAATCCACTGTGAACGACATCGGAACAGTCGGTGTATGGGGTAATTTATGGGCGGAGATGGATGCGCCGCAGGGAACTTCCATTAAGTTCCAGACACGCACAGGGAACACACCGACACCGGACAGTGTCTGGTCAGAATGGTCATCAGAGTTTGAGCAACTACCGCATAAAATTGACAGCCCGCCGGGAAGATACATTCAGTATCGGTTCAGACTTGGCACGGAAAAACCAGATGTTACACCGACCGTGAAGGAGATAAATGTAGCATATCTTACAGCCAATCAGCCGCCGGAGATCGCTGATGTAAAGATAACACCGCAGCCGACACAGCGCATTCCACCACAGCCGACCGTACCTCAACAGCCCGGTGCACCGCCGATGCCACCCCAACCGCCGATGCCGCCGATGCCGCCCCAACCACCGGAAAAAAACATCATCGTGGGCACGATCCAATCCGCCGGCGCTGTTACCATACGCTGGAAAGTAACCGAACCTGATAATGACCCTGTCGTTTTTAATATTTATTTCCGTCGCCTCCC
>JBFMBQ010000305.1:0-6321 GCA_040755115.1 bacterium | reverse complement strand
TTGTTCGTTGCGTCATACGGAAACTGCTCCGTGAAGTTGGCATCTTTGAAATATTCCACTTTGGTGATCTGCGGCGATTTGCCGTCAGGGATAAGGCATTTTTCATCGTTTATGCCTGCGCCGTCCGTGATTGCCAGACTGCTTATATTGCCTGCCGAATCTTTCACGCGCATCGCATAACAATACGCATCAGCACCCGATTCGTCCCTGTCCTGCGTGGTGAGCGAATTGGGATCAATAAAAGATGTTGCATCTGGAGATATGCTTACACTCGGCGTGGCGGAAGTGTCATAAGAGAGGTCTTCCCGGCGGGAGAAAAATTCAAGTCTGAATCGCTCATCAGTTTTATTGCATGCTGAAGTGCTGCATTCACCATCGGGGTCCGCAGGCGTTGTTGAGTCGGTATAAAGCCACGACCATTTCGCTGCGCCACCGGGCATCGGCACAAGCGGATAAGTAATCACATTATCCGTTGTATCAACATCCGGTGCCTGACGGTCAAAACGGTAGGCATCAGGAATTGTCCAAATGTTGCCACCGCTGTCCTCTATGGTCATATCGCACCAAATCGGATTGGTTGAAACAGAGGGGAGAATTGCATCTACAGCAGTTTTATCAAAAGTAATGGTTGTGCTTGCAAACACGCCGATGCCGTTTCCATCGTCCTCAACTGTAATTGCAGCGTGAGAACTGCCTACCGGCGTCCCGCCGCAATCAAGTAAAATGGAATCCGTTGCAGCCGAGATCGTTTCACCAATGCAGAAATTAGTCCCCTCAATGGTGGGAACTTCGGTAGCGATGCCTTGCCCGGCATCGGTCGGCTCAAAAGTTATGTCCGCCGTCGTGTCATTAAGCGGGTTCCCGTCGCAGTCAATTTGATTGCTGCTGTATTTTTGATATGTTATTGCGTTCGCTTCAGGGGAATACAAAAATGTTATTGCTATGAGTGTAATTAAAAACAGAGGGAATAATACATTACGGTGCCGGTATATGCGCATTTTATCAATTTTTAACTTTTCACAATTAATGAACATTATATCATATACAATATAATAAGGCAATTTTTATGCCACTTTTCTGCATGCCTTTATACAGTAATTCAGCGGAAAATTTTGCGGTGATTTTGAAAAATGTGAACTTTTTTGCACCGTTTTGTGACAAAAATGCAACACTCTCTTTGGTTTGATGTAAGATGTGAGGTGATTATTCTCCTGCCTTGTTCATCTCGCTCCTCACATCTCTCGTCTCCCGTCTCCCTTCTCTCATCTCACTTCTTACTTCTTACATCTTTTCTTTTACAACAAGTTCCATTCCGTCCATAGATACTACAACGACCTTTTTCCCCGCCTCTATTGTAGTGCCGTCAGCAGCAGCATTCCACAACTCGCCGTGTATCAGGACCTTGCCTTCGGGTGCGAGATTGGTTGTCGCCTTTCCTGTCATACCGATCATGCCTTGTGTTCCCGTTGTTACCTGCCGTCGGTGCGTCCTTATCACAGCAGCGAGCACGATGCCGAAGAAAATGGCGGTCATCAGCGCTGTCGTTATGATCACCTGAAGCGAAATCCTGTAGGACGGATCCGTGGAATCCACCAGCAGTAATGAGCCGAGTATCATCAGCGTTGTCCCTCCAAGCGTTAGAAGTCCGTGACTGACAATTTTTACTTCAAGTATGAAAAGTATCGCCGCGCCTATCAGTAAAACAAGCCCCGCCGTGTTTATCGGGATGACCTGAAATGCAGTGAACGCAAGTATGAGCGATACGGCTCCGACTACACCCGGAACGATGACGCCAGGATGGGTTACTTCAAAAATTATCCCATAGACGCCAACAATGAAAAGGATGTAGGCGATGTTCGGATGAGCGATGATGTGCAGGAACCTCTCGCGCATTGTCATCTGCTCCCTGATTATTGCCGTGCCCCGTGTGTGCAAAACAATCTTCTTTTTCTTCTTCACAAGTTTTATGCCGTCAATCTTTTTCAGAAGGTCTTCTGGAGAGTCTGCGATTATCTCTATGACGCCTTCTTTCATTGCGTCGGTCTCGGTGATGGACACGCTCCGCGTAACCGCCTTTTTCGCCCATTCCACATTCCTCTTCTGCCTCTTCGCCAGCGACTCCATATACGCAACGGCATAGTTTGTTACTTTTTCCTTCATTGTTTTATCCATCTTGCCTTCCATCTGGACAGGGTGTGCAGAGCCTGTGCTTGTGCTTGGCGCCATCGCCGCTATATCGCTCGCCATAAGTATGAAAAAGCCGGCGGAAGTGGCTGTAGAGCCGCTCGGATAGACATAGACCGCAACCGGGACCTTTGCATTTATTATCCCCGTTGCTATGGATTTCATTGAATCCATCAGCCCCCCGGGAGTATCAATTTCAATTACAACACATTCCATCTTTTTGCGCTCCGCCTGTTCAATTCCGCGAAGGACATATCGGCTGACGGCGGGGTCAATCGTGCCTGTTACAGTCAGGACGAGGACATCAGCGGAAAATGCCGATGACGCTGGAATCAACAATGCGCATAATAAAAATAAAATCCGAATCTTGTTTCTCATCCATTCAACCTCAAATCATTTTGATTTGATTATAGTATTCCCGAATTATTCACACAAGGGGAAGACGGTAAATGTAAGATGTGAGACGGAAGAAGTGAGACGAAGAAAATCATCTCACATTTCACTTCTCACATCTCCAATCTACAATATTTAATCGTCTATCATCTCACAGAACTTTTTGCACTGGAATCAAGGTTGATTCCAGCGCAATAACCCTCTTTCAAACTGAATGAACTGTTTGAACCTCCCAAACTGTTTAACTTTCTCAACCGAAACTTGCATGCTTTTCCCAACCGTGAACCCTGAACCTTGAACCTTTTTGCGCCCAAATCAAGGTTTATATTTCTGCGCGCAAACATCATTGCATATCTTCTGCTCATGCTCATCTTTCTTCTTCTTGCATTCCCGCTCACACTTCTTTAATTCGCTCTTCTTCCGTTCATGCGATCTGAACTGCGCTTCATACTCCTCCGCTTCCTTTACCCAGCCGCGCTTCAGCATAGTATTATAAGAATCATGCAATTTCTTCATGACATCAGGCGTCGCCTCAACAAAAACTATCCCTGTGGATTTAAGGATCGGTGCGATCATTCCCATTTCGGGATCAAGGGGGGCGTTATAGAGAATTTGTTTAAATTTTTTCACGACTTCCGGCTGCACTGTCTTCCTGTGAACCGGAAAGAGGCTCACGGATGCCGCATCGGTGCAAACGAGCGGGATGATATTGATGAACTCCGGTTTGTAAGTTTTCACGACATTATATACTGCTTCCGAAAGAATGAAGGTGTCAATATGTCCGCCGTAAACACCACTGAACGAAGTCAGGTAAGAGGATGCCGGGATGAGTTTGCCGAAAAATTTATCCGGGCGTTCGTTTATCTTATTGTCATAAAGGAGCGTTCGGAGCGATACCCAGTCAAGGAGGTAGCCGCCCGTTATCCTTGTCCCGCGGAGGTCTTTTATCGTCTTGAAATGACTGTCCTTCTTAACATACAGGCACATCTTCTGTGTCAGTTTCCCGCCGACCGTTAATAACGCTACAGGCTCAACAGGGACATTCTGCTTCTGCGCCTCAAGATAATGCGGATAATCAAGCCAGGAAAAATCACCGCCTTTTTTCAGCCGCTCAACGACCTTGTCAAGGGCTACATTTATGCCGTCCTCGGGTGAACCGACCATCTCATACTTGAACACAAGACCGGTCTTTTTCTCTACCGTTTTGATCAGTTGCTCTCCGATCTGCTTTATGCCGTCCATCGTAACACCGATGCCGTGAATGCTGAAGGTCGGCGCGATAAAGAGCAGTTTCACCTTTTCTTCCGCACCACGGCAGTGAAAAGCGAGCGCATAAGAAAAAACAATTAACATCACAGCAGTTTTTATCCGCACCGTTATTCCCGCTTTATAACAATTATCTGAATCCTTCATTTAACCTGAAACACATTTACATCAAGGGAATTAACCATATTACAATCGTCTTTAAAATTTAACATAGCACTTGTAAAAAGTAAATAGACAGTGTCTTATGTATTCATTCTTTAATTTGTCTTTTTATGCTTGATATGTTACTCTTAAACTGCGAGGTGGTACACAATGGGACTCACTTTTTTGAAAATTGAGGTCGGTAATCCATCTAACATAGAAACAACGGAGACGGTTGAATTCTTGATTGATTCAGGCGCTATATATTCTGTAGTTCCAATACCAATATTGGAAAAATTGGGGATCAAGCCGTTTGCGGAAGAGGAATATAGATTAGCGAATGGGGAATTTATCGTTCGTAAGAGGGGCGGTGCATTTTTCAGGTATGGTGATAAGGTAGGTGTTGCAGATGTAATTTTCGGAGAAGAAAACGACAGCAATCTTCTTGGTGCGTTTACGCTTGAGGCACTCGGTTTAGTTTTAGACCCTCTGAAACGGGAATTAAAACCCCTTCCGATGATACTGGCTTGATATTCAATAAAAAACAAGATTCATATACAAACATATCCCCACACAAAATAAAAATTAATTCACTTTATGTGCTATTGTGGTAAAATTAGTTCCGATTTTACGCTTTGCTTTAACTTGTGATAAAAGTATTCTCTGGAGATGAAGACATGAAAATCAGAATCGCAGCGATCGCAATTTTATTCTTGTCTTTTGCCGGCGCTTCTCATGCCGCTAAGGTGGCGATTGATGAACTCAACGGCTCTGACCTCGGTATGGGTATCGGGGCGCGGGCAATCGGCATGGGCGGCGCCTTCACCGCCCTCGCAGACGATGCCTCTGCCATGTTCTGGAACCCGGCAGGTTTAACGCTCCTGAATCGCTCGGAGACAATGCTGATGATTGATCAAGACCCCATCCGATACACTTTCAAAAGCATCGTATTCCGCCCCGAGGAATGGCGCAAAAAGAAATCAAGCCCCGCCATCGGTATTGCGCAGATAAACCGCCTTAAGTATATCGGTCAGGGAGACTGGGCAGGCGATACTTATGCGCAGCACCTTGTGGATTTGAGCATGATCGCCGTAGATTTCAGTAACCCGACCTGGCAAAACACAAACGGCGGGATCAATTCACGCACGGTTGACCACAGGATTTCGGCGGCGTTGACATTGCCGTCCGAAGAGAACACTTCCATCGGCATAAACTATGTGGATTTTGAATGTGTTACGACCTTTTACGGCGCCTGGGACGGTCGCGCATGCCAGGTTGTTGCCTATGATGCGATTGATTTAGGCATTCTTTACCGCGCCGGCGGGCGAATGCGCTTCGGCGCAATGCTGAAGAATCCGTTTGAAAAGACCAAACCGCGCTACCTCGTGCTCGGCAGCGCATTTTTCAAAGACAAAGATACAACCTACACGCTTGACATTGAGCGCATCTTCGGCAACTACAGCAGCCACTTGCGCAAGGCGCGCTTTCTGATACTTCGCGCCGGTATGGAACGCTCAATCTCGCCGCAGTGGAAATTCCGCGCAGGCTTAATTCTGCCAATGCAGGCTTCTACCTCCACGCTCGGCAATATCAGAAAAAATCTCCCCAGCCCGAAATTCGGCGGCGCTATCGGCTTCGGCTACTCCTCCGGCGATACTTCTATTGATGCTGCTATCTACGGCGACCCGGGCAGAAGTTATGTTGAACACAAAATAAAAGTTAATTACACACTGACTGTCTCACAAAAATTTTAACAAAAAAATGTCAAAGCCCGAACTAACGCAAGACTCCGCGATAGCGGTGTTTTTATCCGTCGCTAAATGCCTGAAAAAGCAGCACTATGACCCTGCTTCCGTGCTGCCGTTCGGCGCGAAAGGGATCATTTCGGCGATCTCCAAAATGAACAAAAAAAGGGTCATACAACTTGTTGAAGCCTCGCTTCGCCTTGAAGGTGTGCGCAAGCGGGATGCCGCAAAAATAAAGGTTGACGAAGTCTGCCAGCAACTGGCGAACCATTACGACCGCTCGCGCAAGTTCAACTACATCATAGTCGGCGCACCTAATGGCGGCATCGCCCACCTCTGCGCCATCCTCAACGCCCCCTTCCTGCCCGCTTACTTCCTCTACAGTTTCCGCGACCTCACCGACGCCGACGATACCGTCGCCTACCAGCAGCACGGCGAAAAAATCGCCGATATCATCCTTAAAAATAATCCCCACATCAGGATTATCAATCACTACGACCCTGTCCACGACCGCTTCCTTATCAAATATGTCAACCACATCCGTGTAAAACTTCTCGCTATCCCTCAACCCTATCAGCAATTCATTGAATCA
>JBFMBQ010000304.1:0-4152 GCA_040755115.1 bacterium | reverse complement strand
CACTGATGGGGAGAGTCGGCAGGGAAAAAGAATTCGCCGCTTATCTTGAACAGGTGCGGCTTACCCATAAGCCTAAAAGGAACTTTATAAAGATGTTGCTGCCAGTAAAATGATCGCTTTGAGGCAGTTTGGAAATATCAGAGAATGTCTTCTCCCAAATGAATATCAAGGAAATTGACGAACAGATCGAATCAATCGAGAAACAACTTGCCGAACTGGATGAACGGCGCGCGGAGTTGCTGGCGCGTTTAGCAAGGTTGAAAGAAGATAAGGCAAGAGCAGTTCAATCACAGATTTCCACAAACGATTTCCCCGATGCAGCAGTAAGACATAGTTCACCGTCAGAAGAGAAGATAGCCCTTTTCAGAAGCCTGTTCAGAGGTCGGGAGGATGTTTATCCCCGACGGTGGGAAAATCCGAAAACAGGTAAATCCGGATACTAGCCTGCCTGCGCAAACGAGTGGGCGCGTGGAGTGTGTTTCAAGCCGAAAACGAAATGTTTTGATTGTTTAAACCGCGTTCTTCTTCCGGTCACGGATGAAGTTATTCATCATCATTTATCGGGCGTAAACCCGGATGAACCGCTTCGCGGCGGCAGTCGGTGGGATTTCGTAATCGGTGTTTACCCGCTCCTTACCGATGATACCTGCTGTTTTCTCGCGGCTGATTTCGATAAGGCGTCATGGCAGGAAGATGTCACGGCATTCCGCGAAACATGTGCAACAACAGGCGTGTCATGTGCCGTTGAACGCTCGCGGTCTGGGAAAGGTGCACATGTATGGATATTTTTCACCAACGCGATACCGGCAATACTTGCCCGCAAACTCGGCGAGTTTCTTATCACGGAAACGATGGAGCGCCGCCCTGAAATCGGTTTTGAATCCTATGACCGGTTTTTCCCCAACCAGGACACCATGCCGCAGGGTGGATTCGGAAACCTGATTGCTCTCCCTCTCCAGAAAAAACCGCGCGAGCGAGGCAATAGCGTTTTTTGTTGATGATAATTTTATCCCGTTTGCGGATCAGTGGGCATTTCTATCGTCTTTGACGCGGATGCGCCCGGAGGAAATCGAGTCCACTGTGGACGATGCGCAACGGCGCGGAAGAATCCTCAGCGTGCGGATGGTTCTGAGCGATGAAGACGCAGATCAGCCGTGGGCCGCGCCCCCATCGAGGAAACGGGAACTGCCGTTGACGAATCTGCCGGAGAGCGTCGCTGTTGTCCTCGGAAACCAGATTTATATTCCGAGAGAGGGAATGCCTCCGGCGGTGATAAACAGGTTGATACGGCTCGCAGCATTTCAGAATCCGGAATTTTACCGGGCGCAGGCCATGCGGCTGTCTACATTCGGAAAACCGCGCATCATCTGCTGCGCCGAAGATTTCAAAAATCATGTCGGGCTGCCGAGGGGGTGCTTTGAAGAGATAAATGATTTGCTCGATACGCTTGGCGTAAAGACGGAAATAGCAGATGAGCGTGTTTCCGGCACAAAGATAAATGTGAAATTTCACGGGACCCTACGAACGGAACAGAAAACCGCAGCGGACAAAATGCTCGCGCATGATACCGGCGTGCTGGCTGCCACCACGGCATTCGGGAAAACAGTCATTGCGGCATATATGATCGCGAAACGGGAAACAAACACTCTCGTGCTCGTTCATCGCCGCCAGTTGCTGGATCAGTGGATTGCCCAGCTTGCCACCTTCCTTACAATAGACCCGAAGATGATAGGCCAGATAGGCGATGGAAAACACAAGCCGACAGGCTTCATTGATGTTGCGCTGATACAAAGCCTCATAAGGAACGGTGTCGTGGACGATGTGGTTGCTGATTACGGCTATCTTGTTGTGGACGAGTGCCACCACATTTCAGCGGCGAGTTTTGAGCAGGTTGCCCGGCAGTGCAAAGCGAAATATGTGACAGGGTTGTCCGCGACAGTAATTCGCAAGGACGGACATCACCCGATCATATTTATGCAATGCGGGGCTGTGCGATACCGAGTTGACGCCCGCAAACAGGCGGAACAGAGACCGTTCGAGCATCGTGTGATTGTCAGAAGAACGGATTTTTTAATTCAGAAGACATCAGAAGATGCCCCGGAACCGCCGATCCAGAGTATCTATGCCGCTATCATAGCCTATAACAGGCGGAACGAAATGATCCTTGAAGATATAATCGAGGCGGTAAAGGCAAATCGTTCACCTGTGCTTCTCACGGAAAGAAAGGAACATCTTGCATTTTTTGCCGAAAAACTCGGATCTGTTTTTTCGCGCGTCATCGCTTTGAAAGGTGGTATGGGGACAAAGCAGAGACAGGCTGTCGCAGAGGAAATAGCGAAAATACCCGTTGATGAACCGCGAATCATTGTGGCAACGGGGCGTTATCTTGGAGAAGGTTTCGACGACGCCCGGCTCGACACGCTGTTCCTCGCAATGCCGATCTCATGGCGGGGCACCCTCGCGCAATATGCCGGACGTCTGCACCGTCTTCACGACAACAAGAAAGAAGTTCTGATATACGATTACGCCGATCTGGATGTCCCGGTGCTTGCAAGGATGCATGAAAGACGATTGAAGGGATACCGAAGCATCGGGTATGATATTTCCGGCGCGACTGGGTGATCCATCAGGCGACTATTTGATAATTGCGTTCTGGCAATGAGGGCATTCCTTGTGTCCGCAGTTGACGCAAACACCCGTTTCAGGGACATTCACCCTACCGCACTTACAGCATTTCCAACCGATTCTGTCCGGCATTGGAATTCCTTTCATTGCGATTTCTATGCGTTTTCCGACTCCGCGTCGGCGAACTTGCCTGTTCTGTGTGGGACAGCGCGAGAACTGGCCCATGCCCTATACAAAAAAATGATTCGTCATGAAACGATGCCGCTAAAGAATGTAATCCGTCAATGCACGGCAACGTAGAAGACAACGGGCAATCGATGCCCCAATCATGCCGTGACCAGATATGACGTGTGTTACATGCACGGCGCGCACAAAAAAAGGAAACCGACCGATCCGCCCAGAAAGACAACCAGCGGACGGGACACCAACGTCATACAGAAATACAAAGACAAACTCGCAAAGACCGCTGAGGAACTCGACGTCGATCTGTCGGTCGGACTCAAACACGGGTTCCTCGCTTTCCCGGTTCTGGACGAGGAAGAGCGCAAAGATTTTCTCGCCACGGTCAACCAGATGCATGAGGACTTTAATCTGAACAAGTCCTCGGACTTCATCGCCACGGAACTTGTCGCCATGAGCATGATACTTTTGAGGCGCGCCGCGAAAAACGGAGACCTCAAGGCGATTGAAACGCACGACCGGACGCTCCGGATGCACCTCGCCGATCTGAAGGCGACCAAGAGCGCCCGCGAGGGCGACACGGTGAACATAAAGACCACCCCGGCGGAATGGGCGTCGGCGTTCCTGAAGAGCGAAGGGGAGGAAGAGGAGCGGGAAAGGGCTAGGCAGCCCGAAAACGACTAAAGAGAAGAAGACGAAGAACGTTGGGACTGACATGCGGGCAGGAAAAACCCGCGCCGGCCGCCGGAGCCGCACCGGAGGCGCGGGACGCGAATTATCAAAACACGCCGGTTCACCGCCCGCAAAACCGCTTGGAAAGACGCGGCGCTGCTTTCACGACGTTGCTTCATCCAAATCTTTTTTTCAGGACTTTGATAAAGAACGGCTCTATCTGATTGATCGCACCCACTATCTCCCGCGGATCGGCGATGTAACCTTTTTCATGGAGGAATTGGTAGAAAAATTTAATCGCGGCGGGCCATTCGGCATACTCATCCGGTTCCGCCGACATTTTTCTCAGTAGGTGGCCGAAAAAAAACTCTTCCAATTCTGTTCTTGACACGTCCTTCAGCGACTCGGCATGTCCGTATGCGTAAACAAACGACATATAAATCTCTAGGCATCCCCACAGAGGCCGCATCTTCTCAGGCGCTTTCTTTACCTCCAGCCACAGGTCAAATCGCTTCATTGCCAGTTTCGTCACATCCTGGTAGAGTTCTTCGTATTCATCGTAATCAGATTTCCGGCACATGTGTTCATCCAATTTCCTGAGTTCCTGCAGAAACTCCTCATCCCCGCTATCCGGCGGGATGACTTCCTCGGAAAGCTTCGCCGCGGAGTAATCGT
>JBFMBQ010000303.1:0-8983 GCA_040755115.1 bacterium | reverse complement strand
GTGTGCGTTTTTCAAGGTCGTCGCGCTTCCGCGGCGTGGTAACGATAGCGTTGTACATAAGTATTACTTGATGCTCCTGGTGTCTTTGTGGTTCATAACCGTGCTTGACTTAATTCTGCACAAACTTTGTTGTTAATTCAATATGATACAGCATTATTACAAAGAATTTAAATTATGAAATTAACCTATTGCAATAAATTTTTATAAAATGTAATATATTTAACTATAGGTATGGGTTTTGAAAACTTGCTTAATATCACATTTTTTCGGGGGATATATTGAGCAGATCGGTCGGAATAGATTTCGGCACAACCAATTCAGCAATAGCCGTGATGGAAGGTGGAGAGCCTAAAATCATACCCAACAGGCGCGGCGAGCGGCTCACCCCATCGGTCGTCGCCTTCACAAAAGATGATGAGGTTCTTATCGGCACATCCGCAAAGAATCAGTCAATCATTAATTTTGAGAGAACAATTTCCTCAATCAAAAGGCGGTTCGGCACAGACTGCGAAATCCTTGTCAGTGCGCGCCGCCTGATCGCACCGCAAATCGCTTCCCTTATTATTGCGCATCTCAAGGAGGACGCCGAGCATTTCCTTGACGAGAAGGTTGATTCTGCTGTCATAACTGTGCCTGCATATTTTACCGATGCCCAGCGGCAGGATGTGAAGGCAGCGGGTGAAATGGCAGGTCTGCGCGTGCTGCGTTTGATCAACGAACCCACCGCTGCCGCACTCGCTTATGGTCTCCCGCGCGGCGCAGCGGGCACAATTGCGATCTTTGACCTCGGCGGCGGCACCTTTGATATTTCTATCCTTGACATCTCACGCGAGGTCTTTGAAGTTATCGCCACGCGCGGCAACAATCATCTCGGCGGCGACGACTTTGACGCACGCCTCGTCTCTTGCATCTGCGACTCTTTCTACCGCGAGCACGGCATTGACCTGCGCGACGACCGAATGGCATTCCAAAAAGTACGCGAGGCTGCCGAAACGGCGAAGATTGAGTTGTCTTCCGCTGCTTCCACCACCGTCAGCCTGCCTTTTATCTCCGCCGATATATCGGGTCCAAAACACCTGAACCTTGAAATCACAAGACTTCAGTTTGAGGATTTGATCACCGATTACCTTGATGCCATCGGTCAGATTGTGGATGATGCGCTGGATGACGCCGGCATGAGTGTTGACGAGATAGACTCGGTGCTCCTTGTTGGAGGCTCAACGCGGATTCCGCGCATTCAGCAGATGCTTGAGAGCAAATTCAGCAGGGTGCGAAGGAGCATCAATCCGGATGAGGCGGTGGCGCTTGGCGCTGCGATACAGGCGGGGATTTTAACTGGCAGCGTCAGGGGACTTGTGCTTGTGGATGTTGCACCTATGAGCCTCGGGATAGAGACCGAGAACGATGTGTTTGTTCCGATAATTGAGCGCAATTCCAGCATACCGACATCACGCAGCCGTATCTTTACCACTGTTGTGGACAATCAGACGCTCGTGGAGGTGAAGGTTTTACAGGGAGAGCGGCCGCAGGCGAGCAAGAATTTTGAACTTGGTAGATTTGTCCTGACAGGCATCAAGCCCGCGATGAGGGGCGCGCCGAGAATTGAGGTGCTGTTTGATATTGACGCCGATGGCTTGGTGCATGTGCTGGCGAAGGATATGGAGACCGGCAGTTACCGCAGCATTCAGATAGACCCGACGAGAAAGGTATCTGTGGAGGAAACCCATCGGATGATTGAAGATGTTGAAACATACCGTGAGGAAGATGAGGCGTTCAGAAAACGGGCGCGGATTACGAGACAGGCGAGAGACCTGCTGGAGAAACTGAGGGACAAGATGATTAAAGAAGGAGAACAGTGGGTTCAATACCGTCCTGAGATATTTGAAGTCATAGGTGAATTTGAGGAGACGCTGGGGAGAGAGGATATGGAGCAGTTGCAGATAGTGATGGAAACAATGAGCGGTTATCTTGGGGATGTGCCGATGCCGCCGGCTTTGTAAAAAGTGCAAGGTGCAGAGTGCAAGGTGCGTAAATGGGTAAGACGGTAGATGGCAGATGTAAGACGATTTTTGATCGTTTACCGTCTTCCGTCTACCATCTCCCTTACTATTTCTTTTTGCACTGTGATCAAGATTGCAAATTTCTTCAAAAATATAATTAAATGATTAATTCAAAATTCAAAATTCAAAATTCAAAATTATATTGCGGGATTCTCGGCGTCAGGGAGAACGCTTCGTTCAGTGAGTTGAAGAAAGCCTTCCATAAACGCGCAGCCGTTCTGCATCCGGATGCAAGATGCGGAGACCCGCATGCAGAGGAAGAATTCAAAAAAGTTACAGCCGCTTATCAGTTTCTGAAATCACGACTGCGCGAGAAGATGAAACAGGCATATCACACCCAAAAATCAGCCATCTGCCTTTCAACCTCCGCACCTCCGCATCTCCGCACTCCGGCGCCTGTGCGGCGCCGCACAGACTTGCCGCCCGACGAACTTGTATATCGTCTGCGGTTTTCACAGAACAAATATGTCAGGCTGCACGCCGTTCGCGAGTTATCGGCTGTGAAGGTGAAAGGGGCGGTGTGGTGGCTGATCGCAGCCCTCAGCGATACGGATCGCGAGGTTCGACTTGAAGCGGTCAGCGCGCTCGGCGAGATTGGAAGAACGGTAGCGGTAATGCCGCTTATTCAGTTATATATGAAGGGCGATTCAGAAATCAGAACGCAGATCGTGGAGGTCCTTGAGCGTATTTCCACGCCGCTCGTAACGCAGTTCCTTGAAAAAGTTCAACGCAGACATCGCGTTTCCGCTGATTCTCTTACCATAACTGAGATACCAGACAGAACCTCAAGTCTTGCACCTTGACTTTGCGATGAAGTGATGAATACATTCCTTTTCCCCAAGTGTGAATAATTCGGGTCTTAACTTCCGCACCACCGCACATCCGCGCCAAAACATTTGATTGTTGTTTATTCCTGAACTTTAAGTTAAAATTAAAATTTAATGATAAGTCAAAAATCTCAAAAAGGCATGTGCGGCAGTAATGGTTGGGGTTGATATAGGACCTGATTTTGTTCGTGTCGTAGAGATAGACCAGGACGAAGGCGGGATTTACCGTCTCGTGAATCTTGGGATGGCGCCCACGCCTGAGGGAGCGCTTGAGGACGGGGTGATAGTTGCGCCGCGTGAAGTCGGGCGTGCGATCAGGGGGCTTTTCCGTGAGCGCGGTATCCGCAGCAGGCAGGTGGTAGCCGCACTTCGTGGGCCCGCGGCGATTGCGCGAATCATAAGCCTGCCTTCAATGGCGCATCAACGGTTGAAGAAACTTATTGAAAGCGAAATCAACAGATATGCACAATTCGGCAGCGGGGATAAGGTTATTTATTACCATCCGCTTGAGGAATTTGACGAAGAGAATCGGCGCAAGGTGAATGTATTGCTTGTGGCTGCGCGGCGCGAATTGTGTGATTCCTACCACAGGGCATTTCGCGAGGCGGGACTGGAAGTTGCAGGTATGGATATGAGCCTTTTCTGCGCCCTGCGTGTGCTGCGCAACAGCATTACTGATTTCCCTGTTACTAATGTGATGTCTCTTGTTTTTGACCACAATTTCGTGGGCGTGAACATCTTTCACGGCGACACGATGAGATTTTTCCGCGTGCTTCAGACCGGCAGTGTTGAAACGATTTCAACCTCCAACGGCTTCATAGACCGCCTGTCTTCGGAAATTCTGATGGCGATGCACTATTATCAGAACGAATACATCAGGGGCGAGGAAATTTCGCGCGTGGTGATGACGCTTGGCGGCGGCGCAGGCAGGGAGATATATGACTGCCTTGTGGAGCGTCTTGGTGATGTGCCGCTCATGCTGCATGCCCCGTTTTCCAATATTAGAGTTCACCTTGAGGACTTCCCGCAAGAACTGATTGAAAAAGTTGACTACAGTTTCATCACCGCGGTCGGACTTGCGCTGCGGGGGCAGGAACTACAGGCTCTGCCGTTTCAGGTTGACCTTCTGCCTGCTGAAGTTGCTGAAGCGAAAGTCCTCACTCGTGAGGCAAAGGTGTTCGCTGTTGTCCTGATGCTCTTTGTTCTTGCCATGGTCTTGTTCGGTTCCTACTTGCAGATAAAGAAGCAGAATCTTGAGAGCGATGTTAAGCAACTTGAGGCGCACAACACTCAACTTGACCTATCTATAAAGCGGCTTGAGCAGGCGCAGATCGGTAGTTTGAAGATGGAGACGATGACGGTAGCAGGCGCATTAACGCCCCAGTGGACGCGGCTTTTTGAGAAGGTCAAGGAAATCATTCCGCGCGATGTGCAACTTATATCAATGGAGTTGCACCAGCCCGGCAGCGTTGTATTTGACGGCGTCGCCGATTCCGACCCGGCGATCTATTACTTCCTTGCATCGCTGACACGCTCGGAAATTTTCAGTGCGCCGGAACTCGGTCCGCGCCAGCAGGTTACTGTTTCCGGTCATAAAATGGTGCAGTTCAGGATTCACTGCCGATACAAACTGCCATGAAAAGTTTGAAAGACTTTATCTTTAAACTCAAACTTCCCCACAAGATAATGCTGGGCATAATCCTTATGGCTGTAACTCTTATTCTTGTTTACAGGGCGCGTGTTTCGCCGCTTGTAATGGAATATCAGGAATTGAAGAAGCACAGCGAGATAATTAAGAGTGCGATTGATGCAAAAGAGAAACGGCTTGAGGAGATGCGGAGTGTGGGGGCGGCGGGGTTAAAGATCACCGATGAGCAGAAAACCTTGCTTGAGGGGCAGGGGAACAAAGTGCTCGGTGAGGAGGAAATCATAGATTTTATAGACACAGTGCGTGAGTTGGCAAGGGAGATGGGCGCGAAAGATATAACTGTGAAAGAGGAGCAGCCCGGCGGCGCGCTTGTGCGGACCAGCGACACGGGCGGATATTTCAGACTCAAAAGACTGCCACTGAAAGTGCAGTTCCGCGGGAATTATGAAACTGTCTCGTCTTTTCTCTTTGAGTTGCGTGGTCTGCGGCAGTTGATAAACATCGGTGAAGTAAAGATGTATTCAAAAGATTACACGGCGAATCTGACGGCAGAGATTGCAGTCAGTATGTATTACTCGGAAATATGATTCCAGTGAAAAAAGCACAAGGCGCAAAGTGCAAGTGTAGTCATAAATAAATGGTGAACTGAATGATAACGGCTCAGGGAAGAATTGTAATTACTATATTGGCGGTTGCTATAATATCTTCGTTTCTTTATTTTAAAGCGGTTGACATGATGAAACTTGGCAAGCCGAAGCCGACGATAAGGACGGGTGGAGCGGTGGCGCCGTCTATTGCAAAGGATTTACAGGATGAAATGGTAGAAACGCAGCAACGACAGCAGCAGCCGCCACCGGCGCAAACTGCGCCGCCCGCACAGCCGCCTTCGCCGCCTTCGCTTGCGCCGACACAGGCAGCGTCTTCCTTCCCCGATTTTGAACTTCTACGCGAGCGCTTCGGGAGGTCTGATCCCTTCGCCGCTCTTCATCCTGTTGAAGTGGCGGAAGCGGCAATCCCCAAAGAGTCCTTTCCCAATCTCCCACCGCTGCCTCCTCTCACGATTGAAAATCCGCCCGACCTGCAACTCACTGCTATCGGGATGAAGAACGGCAAAGGCACCGCCGTCATCAACGGCGAGGTGATCAGCGAAGGCGAGATCATCGGCAGATATGCGGTGGATTTAATCACCTCCGACTCCGTCAGGCTCGTCAGCGCCTTTGGCGAGCGGGTAACTCTGAATATAAAGCAGGAGTTTATCCCCGGCTACAATATCCGAGGCAGCGAGATAACCAATATCCCTGAAGAACTCCCGAAAAAAGAAGGCGTTATCAACATACTTCCTCAATGGCCTCCCCCGCCAACGGATATTCCTGTGAGCGAACCGAAAGAGGAAAAGAAATAAACTTGAATGCGGAGTGCGGAATAAAGTGGAATAATAATTCACAATTCGCAATCCGAATTCCGCAATAAAATATAAGGAGTTAGCATGGCAACTAATCCAAGTTTTGCGGCACTGGAGAAAGCACTTGATTTTGAGAGGGAAGGAATTGAATATTTCACCAGCGCGATTAACAGGACGAGCCATCCTGTTGCGAAGGCAATGTTTGAATTGCTGATTGATCAGGAAAAGAAGCATATTGATTATCTTTCGCTTATGTATGATCGTCTTAAGGCTGAAGACAGATGGCCCAGGGATATAACGATTGATCTGGATATGGATTTCAAACACATATTCAGGGAAGCGATAAAAAATATTGATGAAACGGTGAAAGTATATACAGACGAAATAGAGGCGGTAAGTTATGCCGTTGACCTTGAGAACAGAGGCAGGAAAATGTATCGGGAATTGAGCGAGAAGGCGACTGACGCCCTTGAGAAAGAATTTTATGCGCGTCTTTCCGAGTGGGAGAGGGGACACGCCGAATATCTTGAAGATTTTTATAATTATTTCCAGGATAAAGGTTTGTTTACAAGAGAATAGTTTTAATTGACGCTGATTACGCTGACTGTTTTTTTGATAAGTAATCGTATGTATTCAGAGTTCTTAGCGTTAAAATTTATATGAGCAAAAAATGGACAAGGCAACTATAAAAATCGGCGTCCGCGGTATGTCCTGCGCCTCATGCGTTGAGCGGATTGAAAAATCCCTGTGGCGCACACACGGCGTCCTTTCCGCATCAGTGAACTTCGCTGCCGAAACCGCCACTGTTGAATATTCCCCGGAGCGGGTAACTCCGGATGAACTCAAACGCGCAATTGAAACGGCAGGGGCATACAGGGCGATTGATATCTCTCTTGAACCGGATGCTGCCGACCGCGAAACCCTTGCGCGGGATGCCGAAATGCGCTCCCTGCGCATGAAGTTTATTCTTGCTGCCTCGGCAGGCGCAATACTGTTTATCGGCGGTTTTCACACCCATATCCCACCTCTGCGCAATATACCCCAGCAGACTCTTTACCTTTTTTTCTTTGCCGTTACTGCGCCTGTTATGTTCTGGTCAGGCGCGCAATTTTTCAAAGGTTTCTGGGTTTCCCTAAAACACAAAACTGCCGACATGAACACGCTCATCGCCGTCGGCACTGCATCGGCTTTCCTCTACAGCACAGCCGCATCTTTCTTTCCCGATTTTTTCCATCGGGGCGGTTTCACCGCTGATGTCTATTACGATACAGCAGCCGTAATCATTGCGCTCATATTACTCGGTCGTATGCTTGAGGCGCGCGCAAGGGGGCGCACATCCGAAGCGATCAAAAAATTGATGGGACTTCAGCCGAAAACCGCCCGCGTCGTGCGGGAAAGCGGGGAAATTGATATTCCTGTGGGCGATGTTCAGATCGGAGATATCATACTGGTGCGCCCAGGCGAGAAAATCCCCGTAGACGGCATCGTAACCGATGGCTACTCGTCGGTTGATGAATCAATGGTAACGGGCGAGAGTATTCCTGTGGAAAAGCATGCGGGCGATGAAGTTGTCGGCGCGACAATAAACAGGGCGGGCGCTTTCAGGTTCAGGGCAACGAGAGTAGGCAGGGACACGGTGCTGGCACAGATAATCAAACTTGTCCATGATGCACAATCATCCAGGGCGCCGATACAGCGTATGGCGGATATAATCGCCGGTATCTTTGTCCCTGTTGTCATCGCCATTGCTGTCGTAACATTTGTCGTATGGTTTTTTTTCGGACCCGCCCCCTCATTCACTTATGCCCTCGTGAATTTTGTTGCGGTGCTTATTATTGCCTGTCCCTGTGCGCTCGGGCTGGCGACACCCACGGCGATAATGGTGGGAACCGGCAGGGGTGCGGAGTCAGGAGTGCTTATAAAGGACGGCGAGAGTCTTGAGACGGCGCATAAGGTCAACACCATCGTTTTTGACAAGACAGGGACGCTTACAGAGGGAAAACCGAGGGTAACGGATGTTATCGTCGGTTTGAACGGCTTAAACAATTTAAACGGTTCAAACGGCTCAAACCGTTTGAATCGTGAAAAACATCTCATCTCTATCGCCGCTTCAGCGGAAAAAAATTCCGAACACCCCTTAAGCGAGGCGATACTGACAAAGGCGATGGAATATAATATTGAATTAACTGAACCGGATGAATTTGAGGCGATACCCGGACAGGGAATCAGGGCGCGCGTTGACGGCAGTCAGGTGCTGATTGGCAACTCAACTCTGATGAGGGAAAGCGGAGTTGAAACAGATGCGCTTGCCGGTAGGATTGAAGCGCTTGCCAATGCCGGCAGGACGGCGATGTTCGTTGCGATTGATGGGCAGCCGGCGGGAATAATCGCAGTTGCCGACACGCTGAAGGAGAACGCTGTGGAGGCTGTGAATGCGCTCAAACATCTCGGTATAGAGGTGATAATGATTACTGGCGACAATCGCCGAACCGCCGCAGCTATAGCGCGCGAGGCGGGCATAGATCAAGTCCTCGCCGAGGTGATGCCTGAAGATAAAGCACTGGAGATAAAGAAACTCCGTGCTGACGGCAGAGTAGTCGCGATGGTCGGCGACGGGATAAACGATGCCCCTGCGCTCGCAAGCGCTGATGTGGGCATCGCAATCGGCACCGGCACGGATGTCGCAATGGAATCTTCCAATATCACGCTGATGCGCGGCGACCTCAACAGCGTCGTTACAGCGCTCCGCCTCAGCAGGCGCACAATGACGATCATAAAGCAGAACCTTTTCTGGGCGTTCATTTACAATTCACTCGGCATACCCGTCGCCGCAGGCATCCTGTATCCATTTTTCGGCATGCTGCTCTCGCCGATGTTCGCCGCCGCTGCGATGGCTTTCAGTTCCATCTCCGTCGTTACCAATTCCCTCCGTCTGCGCAAGGCAAAACTATAAAAATTCTTCCGCGTTACCGTGTTTCTGTGGTTTGTTTTATAAAGTTGAATCTTGATCATTCATATCTCGTTGGGTTATGATAGTGCAATGAAT
>JBFMBQ010000302.1:0-4415 GCA_040755115.1 bacterium | reverse complement strand
TATCCGGGATTGGCGGAGGAAGATATAAAGGCAGCGATCCAATACGCGAAGGGATAATTTTGGAGTGCGGTGGCACGACACCGCTTTGGTTGTCGGCGACATGTCGCCGACTATGGAAAGCGACATCGTGATGTCGCACTCCAAGTAGCCATACTTATATTAAATAAAAATGCGGAAATTATATTTAAAATATTTCAGGGAGAAGATGACTAACATGCTTAAACACATATTGAAAATTCATTTTGTTTCAATCTTATCTTTACTTTATTTAACGGCTGCTACGAATGCAGGTGAAACCGAACCTATATACAAACAGGTAACATCGGCTTTAAAAAAACAAATTGATTCCTACACCGTCCCCTTCGGCAAATGGAAATACCGCGCCGACTGCGATGAAAAATGCCTTCTACCCGATGCCCCGCAAGACCTTAAATGGAAACCCGTCGCACCGGGCTTCTACTGGATGGAGCCGATGCAGACCTTTTGGTTCCGCAAGGAATACACGGTGCCCGAGCAGATCGCAGGGCGCAACATCGCAGGCTCAAAAATAACACTTTATATGAAGGTATCGGACTACAGCGAGGCATACATCAACGGCAAAAAGGTGGGCAGTGCTGAAAGCGGCGCCACGCTCGTTGAAAGCGCTGTCCCGGGCGAGAAGTTGACCATCGGCGCACGCGTCAGCAACGGCACCTGGCCCGGCGCATACCTCGGCGCGGAACTCAAGTTCTCCGCCTTTAACAGCATAGTCGGCAAAACCCAAACCTATCTTGACCGCATCGCATCGGCTGAAATGCTGCTCCCCTTTTCTACGGAGAAAGACCGCTGGACTAAAATCCTTGATGTTTCCGCATCAAAAGTGAACACCGATGCGCTCAAACTCTACGACGAAAACACCTACTTCTCCTCGCTTGACGCCGCCACCGCCGAACTGGAACAATTGTCCCCTCTGTTCAAAAACTACACCCTCTACCTCGTCGGCTATTCCCACATTGACCTCGCCTGGCTCTGGGATAAGGCGGAAGGTGAAATCGTTACAAGAGACACCTTGAACACAGTCTATCAACTCCTCGTAGAGTATCCCGACTGGATTTACACGCACAGTCAGGCGCACGGCGTGAAATGGATGGAAGACGACTACCCCGATGTTTTCGCAAAATTAAAAAAATACTTCAAAGATGGTCGGATTGAACTTGTCGGCGGCACCTGGAGCGAGCACGACTCAAACCTGCCGAGCGGCGAAGGTTTCGTGCGCCAGTTCCTCTACGGCAAAAGATACTTCAGGGAGAAATTCGGCAAGGACATCGTGATCGCCTGGACGCCGGACAGTTTCGGCTACAACTGGAACCTGCCGCAGATACTCGTGAAATCAGGCATGAAAGGCTTCCTGACGCAGAAATTAGGCAGCAACGAGGTAACGCAGTTTCCCTATACGATCTTCTGGTGGGAGGCGCCTGACGGCTCGCGCGTCCTCACCTACTTCCCGCCGAGCGGCTATGCCAACGGCGTCCATCGCCCTGAAATGATCGGACACCTCGCAATGATAAAAAACCGCCACAATGTGAATGAGAACTTTGTCATCTTCGGCGTGGGCAACCACGGCGGCGGCGTTACACGCGAACAACTTGAACGCTCCGTCTCAATGAAAAATGATAATGCCTACCCTGACATTGTTTACACTTCAGCGGAAAATTATTTTAATCATCTCGCCGAACTCTCAAAAACCGTTGAATTTCCCACCTGGAAAGACGAACTTTATCTTGAGCACCACCGCGGCACCTACACCACGCAGGCGAACAACAAAAAGCACAATCGCCGCTGCGAACAACTCCTGATGGACGCCGAAAAACTCTCCGCCATCGCAAGCACAAAATACAATGCCACCTATCCTTCAAAACGGCTATTTGATTCTGGCTGGTATCTGGTGCTCTTCAACCACATGCACGACATACTGCCGGGTTCAGGAATCCACAAGGTTTACGAGGACTCCGACAAAGATTACGCCGAAGTTTACAGCGAGACAGAATCAATCATAAAAGAGTCCCTTGAAAAAATAGCGGCGGATGTGAAAACAGAAGGCGCGGGCGAGCCGCTCCTCGTGTTCAATACGCTGTCGTGGACACGCGATGCAATAGTTGAAGAGCCGTTTGATGGACTGACACCTGATGCCGAAGTCGTTGACCACGAAGGAAATACTATCATCTCACAGGTTACGAATAAGAACGGCGCGCCTCATATACTTTTCGTTGCGCGCAATCTGCCCCCCGGCGGCTATGCCGTTTACAGAGTTTTCCCCGCAGGCAGTGCAGATGCAGGAAAACCGAAACGCACCTCCGACCTCGCGCTCGGCGGGAACTTCGTTGAAAACGGCTCACTCAAGGTCTCTTACGACCCTCGCTCAGGCAACCTGACCAGTATCTACGACACACAACTCAAGCGCGAATTCCTTGACGCTGAAAAAGGCGGAAATCTGCTACAGGCTTTCAAGGACACCCAGAACGCATGGGAAATCCAGATGAGCGAGCCGATCAGTTTTGACGACCCCGCCGGCGTTGAGATAGTTGAAAAAGGTCCTGTCCGTGTAACATTGAAAACAACGCGCACGCTGAAAGATTCCATTTTTGTCCAATACATCTCGCTCTACGAGGGCGACCCCCTCCTATACGGCAGGTTTGATGTCAACTGGCGCGCAAGAAATGTTACGACCAAACTCGCCTTCTACCTTATCCTGTTAAATGACGATGCCTGGTTTGAAATTCCTTATGCGGCGATCTCGCGGAAAGCCATACCGACAACGCCGTCGGAAAGGGCAAAATTTGAAGTGTCCGCACAGAACTGGGTTGACTACACGCACAAAGACGGCAGCGCAGGCATCAGCCTCCTGAATAACTCCAAATACGGCTACGATGTGAAGGAAAACCTTTTGAGGATGACGCTGCTGCGCTCGCCCATCAAGCCCGACCCGCAGGCTGACCTGGGCGACCACTCTATTGAATACGCGCTCTACACTCACGGCGGCGACTGGCGCACCGCCGATACCTCTCGGCGCGGCTATGAGTTTAATTACAAGCCATACATCATCCACCCCTCAAAGCACGAGGGCAGCCTGCCGGCAACACATTCTTTCTACAGTTCAGCACCGGACAATGTTGCGCTCACAGCGGTTAAAAAGGCGGAAGATGCGGACGGCTACATCCTGCGCCTCGTTGAAACCGAAGGCAGGGCAGCCGACGCCGAGATCACCCTCCCCTGGACGCCGAAAAAAGTCATAGAAACCAACCTGATTGAAGACGAAATCCAGATGTCGGCACCCGTTAAACTGAACGGCGGCAAACTGACGGTGCCGCTCGGCAAATACGAAATCAAGACATTAAATATTATTATGTAGGGGCGCCCGGCCGGTCGCCCTTACTTGAAATCACAAATTGTGACCTCAAGTTAAAAGGAACCAAGATATGACAGGCAAACATCAGATTAAGCCAATTCTTAATTCTTTGATATTCCAAATCGGAATTTCAAAAACTGAAGCAGGGTGGCATCTCCGTACACACGAATCACATTGTGATGAATAATACAGACTTAAATTCATCCTGTTTATCCTGTTAATCCTGTCCAAAGATGAAAAAAAAGAAAACGAAAAATTCTAAAAATTCAATAACCGAGATAACCGCCGGGCTTGAGGCGGTGCGCGGCATCAGCGCCGCCGGCGTCGCCTGCGGGCTGAAGGAAAAGGGCGGACTTGATCTCGCCCTTTTTGCATCCGACCGCCCCTGCACAGTGGCGGCGTTTTTTACACGGAACCGGCTCATCGGCGCTCACATTGAGGTATGCCGCGCACACCTGAAACACAGCGGAAACCGCGCGATGATGCTGATCGTCAACAGCGGCTGCGCAAACTGCGCCACGGGGAAGCATGGCGTGCGCGACGCGGAACTCGTAGTGAAAAAATTATCACGCCTAACGAAACTTCCGACCGAACAGGTGCTGATAGGCTCAACGGGCTTGATCGGCACACGATTGCCTGCGGAAAAAATAGTGAAAAAACTCCCTGAACTGATTTCAGGATTATCAAAAAGCGACAGCCGGAAGGCAGCCGAGGCAATAATGACCACCGACACGCGCCCCAAGATGTGCGCCGTTAAGGTGAAAACCGCAGAAGGCACATACCACATCGCCGGCGTGGCAAAAGGCGCAGGCATGATCGCACCGAACCTGGCAACACAGTTCGCCTTCATCTTCACCGATGCCGATGTCCCACAAACAATCTTGCGCAGCATTTCACGCCGCTGCGTGGATGAATCATTCAATTCCATTATCGTTGACGGCGATACCAGCCCGAACGACACAGTTTTTGTATTTGCAAACGGCGCATCAGGAGTGCAGATTGTGGATTGCGGAGTGCGGAATTCAAATCG
>JBFMBQ010000301.1:0-3421 GCA_040755115.1 bacterium | reverse complement strand
CGTATGAATCCCTGGTGGGAAGGTAAAAAATTACCATTATTACCGAAAACGCGCAGGCATCTCGTTAATGAGATACATAATAGGTTAAGAGATAAACTTGCATCCGTCATTGTGGTCCGTGGACCGCGACAAATCGGTAAAACTATTGCACAACTTCATGTTCTTGACGATTTATTAAGTCAGGGAATATCCCCACGGAATATATTTCGTATTCAATTCGACGAACTGCCCGATATCACAAAAATTTCCGAGCCTTTGATGAGGCTTGTGGATTGGTTTGAATCAACGATACTTGGGAAGACATTGAATGATGCCGCACACGCAGGAGAAAAAACCTTTGTCTTCTTTGATGAAGTCCAAAACATAAAGGATTGGGCTCCACAAATAAAAAACATTGTTGATACCTCAACGACTCAAATGATAGTTACAGGCAGTTCTGCTTTGAAAATTGAAAAGGGGCGCGATAGTCTCGCAGGTCGCATAACAACCATTGAAGCGGGAGTTTTATCTTTAACTGAGATCGGGATATTTCATGGTCTTGATTTGGGGCGACCGTTTTTAATCAACAATGGACTTGAATCAATTATTAAAAAAGAGTTTTGGCGAGAACTTGCTGCGCATGGCAGAAAGATAAAAGTTCAGCGTGATCAAGGTTTTAAATGGTTTTCAGATCGCGGTGGTTACCCTCTTGTTCACGAGAAAAAAGATGTTGAGTGGATGAACCTTGCCGATCAACTTAATGAAAATATTATTAAAAGAGTCATCCAGTATGACCTGCGTGTAGGAGAAAAAGGGCGTAAGAGAGACCCCATGTTATTAGAGGAAATATTCAGACTTGCATGTCGCTATGTCGGACAAACTCCAGATTTGTCCACATTAGCGCGTGAGGCTCAACGCACGATGGGGGCAAATGTCGGAGCGAGGAGAGTTGACTATTACCTGAGGTTTCTTGGTGATACTCTACTTCTCCGACTGATTGAGTCTTTAGAGATCAGGCTCAAAAAGAAGCGTGGTAATGTAAAGATATGTCTGGCAGATCACGGGCTTCGTGCAAGTTGGCTTCAGGAAGTAATACCGCTGGCGCCAGAAGATTTAACAAAAAACCTACATTTAACGACTTTAGCGGGTCATATTGCAGAAAGTGTTGTAGGTGCAACCCTCTCAAGTATTCATTCGCTTGATATAGCGCACTTCCCTGAAAGAAAAGGGGAACCAGAGATTGACTTCATCCTTACTATAGGGACAAAGCGAATTCCCCTTGAGGTAAAGTATCAAAGACACATAGATGGATTAAGAGACACTGAAGCAGTGAGAACTTTTATTGAGAAAACCGTAAATAATTCAGACTTTGGAATACTTATCACACAAACCGATAAAGAAACTGTGGACGATCCACGGATTGTTACTTTACCGCTTTCTTCACTTATGCTCTTAAGATAGCCGTTATACTTTTTTACATGTTTTGACCTCTTTTATGAAAAAGGACAAAGAAGACAACGAGACCAAAGAGAACAAGCCCGAGGCAAGCGATGAGGAAAGTTCAGACCTGTATCCCTGCTGCCTCGGGGGCGAAGGGGCTGCCCTGCGTTTCTTCTACGAAGAATATACAAAATCGCAGGAAAAAAGCAATAAAGATCAAACAGGAAACGGTAAAACGAACAATCACTCAACAAAGAATGACTAAAAGTATTTATGATCTTAATGTAGAGTCAATCAAATCCCAAAATCATTACATCACTGCTATCGGCGCGCCCCCGGATTACGCCTATCATTTTGAAATCATCCCGACGAAAATTCCGAATTCTCCCACTGTTGCGGTAACTTTTCGCGGCAGCCGCATAACGCTCCACAGCACTCACGACCCGATCAAAGAAGCCGAAAATATCGTCGGTTCAAAAAAATTTGAGCATGTTGAAAACCTCGTGATCTTCGGCTTCGGACTCGCTTACCACGCCGAGGCGGCTCTGCGACTGCTGCCATCTCTAAAAAAATTATACATCATTGAGCCAATACCGCCTGTTTTCCACCAGTCGCTCATCACACGCGACCTCACCGCCTTGCTGTCCGACCCCAATATTCAGATCATCTCGGGACATTACCAGCAAATCAAACATGTAATCATCCGCCTCATAAATGAACTCTCTGACTCAAGTCCGGAATCTTCCCGCGTTCTCATACTTCCATCCGAACTGAAACTGCTGCCCGACGATGCCGCTGAAATCCGCAATATTCTTGAACACCTGCGGCTTGCTGAACGAAAAACGCCTGTCTTTGAAAAGGAACGACGGGCAAATATCAAAGACAACGAGAGCGCAGTGCAGACCGCCGCCGGCGTTGCCACTCTGTTTAACAGATTTTCAGGCATGCCCGTCATTGTTATTGCTTCCGGTCCATCGCTTGATTTCGCCTTGACTGACCTCCGCCGTATTAAGAATTCCGTTCCTGCGATCTGCGTTGACTCTGCATTGCCATCCCTCAAATCCGCTGGGATCGCCCCTGATTTCGTCATATCCGCCGACCCTCAAAAACACACTGCTGATCTGTTTGACCCATCTCATGTGGAAGGTGAAATTCTGATATTTTTCCCATCATCTAATCCGGAGGTTGTGAACAGGTTCAGCCCACAGAAAAGGCTTGTCTCATTTTCCACTGTTGCTGAATTGGAGCGCGCCTCTGAAGGCGATGAGGCAAAAGGCAGCCTGTTCCTTTCAGGCTCTGTTTTTCTCGCCGCACTTGATCTCGCCGTGCGAATGGGGGCTGATCCTGTCATTCTCGCCGGTGCAGATTTTTCAATTTTACCTGATCACACGCATGCCGCCGGCGTGCGCGCCGACAACCTCGGCAAGGCGCGGCTCGGGCGGCTCAAGGATGTGCGCGGCATCAACGGTTCGCCTGTCCAGACCACAGAAATCCTATATCTTTTCCTGCGCGATACCGAAAATTACATCGCAAGCCTGCGAGGCAAACCAAAGATTATCAACGCTTCTGCGCGCGGCGCCTTCATCACTGGGGCTGAATGTATGCCGTTGCATAAACTCTTCCCCTGAAATCGTAGTTCGTAATTCGGGACTCGTAGTTCGGATAACAAAAAAACGAATCACGGTTGCCAACCGCGCGTCCCGAATCCAGCCGCCAACCGTTCAATAATATACATCTTCCCAACAGCAGTGTTTATGTGCTAATATGTTAAGACCTGTGATCGGGGCGATGGAATGGAACTTATAATTGAGAAGAGAGGCAAACACATTTTCATCCGTTCTTCGCGGGATTTTTCAATGAACTGCATGGCGGAGAAACTGCAAGAGAGAATCAATAACCTGCTTGAGTGCGGGGAAAAGTGCATAGTGATTGATCTTTCCTGTGCGCCTGTCATAGACAGCGCAGTAATTGGCGCAATCATTGCAGCACACAAAGAGGCACA
>JBFMBQ010000300.1:0-5964 GCA_040755115.1 bacterium | reverse complement strand
AAATCACGCCCTTTCACGACGATCAAGGTAATGAGATTTCACGACGATAAATCAACAGAACTGATCGTTCCGGGTGAATTTAGAAGGCTTTTCAGGGGATTGCCGGTTGACCGCTTCTATACCGAATGGGCACACGGCTGGGCGGGCGAATTTGCGGAAGCAGCAGCCAAAGAATGTAAATTTCCCGTGCGGCAGCCCGCCTGTAGGAAGCCCTGCCACATTTTATGGAAGGGCTTCGCAATCGCATGGAACGGCATTGCTTATGCGTGCTGCAACGACCTGCGCGGGGAATACGCGCTGGGTGACATCGCCGCGCAACCGCTTGATGAGATATGGAACGGCGAGCCGATGCTCCGCCTGCGCAGGGCTGCGGTGGAAGAGAGATTCGGGGACATCTCCCTATGCGAGCACTGCACAGTGATGACCGGAGATTACAACTTCAGGCGATTTTTTACAGGAGCGGCGGCACTCGCAGCAAAAGCGATTTTCTGGTATGAATCACGCCGATAAAAAAGTTACAGGATGGGATTTTTACTTCTTCCGCAGCCGGATGGCTTTTCGGTACCGAATATCCGGGATCACACCCGAGCGCGCACTGGAACTTCCCTGGTGCTTCAATCGTCTGATTCTGCCGCCTGACGGCGTGCTTCTTGACATCGGCAGCCGAAATTCCGAGTTTCCTCTATTCGTGGCGTGGAAAACCCGCAGCCGAGTGATTGCTGTTGATGTTGATCCGATAATTCTCAAACAGAAGGAAGCGGCAGGAAAACTGGCGCGCACGATACCGCTGGATGTCAACAAGATTTCTTTTCAGCAGCAGGACGCAGTGAAAATGGATTTCCCCGATAACTATTTTGATGTTGTAACTGCCATCTCGGTGCTGGAGCACATCACTGGCGACGGCGATGCACAGACTCTGTCTGAAATCCACCGCATTTTAAAACCCGGCGGGCATTTTTACTTAACCGTGCCCTGCGCTCAAAAATATACTGAAGAGTTTGTTAATAGAAATGTATATGGTCGGAAGTTCAGCGGCGAACCGTTGTTTTTTTCGCGCATTTATGACGATGAAACCCTACAGGGCAAACTCTTAAACCGCACGCCGCTGCAAGTGGTGGAGAAGACGATCTTCGGTCAACCGCATTTTGATTTCTACAGTGTGTGGTGGAAAAAATTGCCTGCGTCATTTAGACTATTATTTTGCTGGATGAGTCCGTGGATAGCGGCGATATTTTATCGGGAAATGGGGGCTGCTTCAGAATCGCACGGGCAGTCAATTGCGTGTTTAATATTGAAAAAAGATTTGCTACAGGATAAACAAGGGGGGCTGAAATGAAAAATGCGGCGTTTGGATGTGCGGCGGTTGCAGCGCTGTTTGTGCTGGTGGTTATGTTTTCAATATGGGGTTCATACAACCGCCTGGTTACGCTGGATGAATCAATCAACAATGCCTGGGCGCAGGTTGAGAACCAGTTGAAACGGCGCAGCGACCTGATACCGAATCTGGTTGAGACGGTGAAGGGGTATGTAAAGCACGAGAGGGAGATATTTGAGGAGGTAGCGCGGGCGCGTTCGCGGCTTGGAGGGGCAAGGACGGTGGAAGACAAGATCAGCGCCTCTAATTCTCTTGAAGGTGCGCTGGCGCGCCTGCTGATGATAGTGGAGCGCTACCCTGACCTCAAGGCGAATGAGCAGTTCACCGGGTTGCGTTACGAACTGGCGGGCACCGAGAACCGCATAGCGACCGAGCGGCGCCGCTATAACGAGATGGTGCGCCGGTATAACCAGCACATACGCCGTTTTCCGGGACGCTTTTACGCCGCCGTTTTCGGCTTCAAGGAAAAACCTTATTTTGAGGCGACCGAGGAAGAGAAGAAACTGCCGGAGGTGAAGTTCTGATCATCAAATCGGACTTACGGGATTAACAGAAGGATTAACGCCGATAATGAATGAAAACCTGAAACAGATACTTACCGTATTTCTTGAGTCGGTTGTCATTGACAAATGGAAATTCAGAAACGCCGACTTCTCACAGCAGGATACAGTCACTGTAACGCTCCAAAATGAAAATACCGGCGGAACAGTATCATTCATCCTCTCAGAAGAGAGGACGGGCGCAAGCAGATATTTTGCAGTGAATCAAGTGCCGGATTCTACAAGCGACAGCCAGACAGCCGGGAAAATCGGAAACGAATTAACGAAACTACTGAGGCAATTTGAAAAAAATAATCTTATACTGTTCACAAAGCCTGACGCCGTATCTCTCGCCCCCGAAAAAATGACGCCATCCAAAATAGATGAACGCGTTGTGATGATTTCACCAACGCAAAAAGTCATCAACTTAAACATTATTCTCTCTGGAAAATGTCCCTGGCGCTGCTGTTTCTGCCACATGTGGAAAGCAAACGAAATTCTTGATGATATTGATGAGCCGGGATTGCTTGACGAGGTGTCTGCCCGGGTTGATCACTACGGGCATGACAATCTCCGCAACATCAATTTCACCGGTGCAGAACCGCTTGAACATAAATACATTCTTGATCTCATTCCATACATAACTCGCAACTTCCGTCGGCTGGAGATTTACACAACGGGCATGAGACTGCTTGACGCTGACTTTGTGGAAAAAGTGAAAGATTTCAACATCACTTATGTAATACCGCTGTATGGCGCGACGGCAGCCGTTCACGATTTCGTGACCGGTATTGACGGGAGTTTTGACCGGGCGATGGAGGTAATCAACAACTGTCCTCTGCGTATCAATGTTCACACGCTCATCCTGAAAGCGAACCTAGGATACCTGAACCAAATCAAAGAACTCTGTGCCAGCAGCCATAAGAGCCACCGTTTCAACCTCATGCACTTAGTGCCTGGTATGGAAGACAAATATGCTGAAAATGCTCCGCGACTGACCGATGTCGTCCGGGAGTTGAAGGATGCGCTGAGCGAACGCGAATACAGGGAATTTATTAAAAACAACAAACGAAAACTTCCCTTCTGCATCATTGGGAAGAAGTGCAGGATGGAAGCAATAGAAATCCGATGCAGGAGCATGGACGGCACAGAAGAACTGGGACCGGTAGTGCAGAATTCTATGATCAATCCTGAGATGATAGACTGCCGTTACAGAGGCGCGTGCGCCTATGGCAATGAGTGCCCCGGCATATTCAAAATCTATACGGAAATCTACGGTTGGGGCGAATTCCAGCCGATCTCAAAGGAGTGAACAGTTGATAAAAAATGTCAAAGTTCAAATGTCAAATATCAAATATTTAGTAACCAGCAACCAGTAGCCAGCAATGTAAGACGGTAGATGTAAGACGGGAAACGATTAAAATCGTCTCACTTCTAACGTCTACCATCTTACCCAATCCCTGGCTACTATCTACTGGCTACTTTTTGCGCCAAAAACATATTTGTCATTTGATCTTTGGAATTTTAAATTATTTTATCGGCTTCGGTCTTGAATTGAGCAGTTCCGGGTATTCCTGAAGATAATTGAAAATTTTTTCTGCCACAATGCGGTGTCCCGACTTGTTTAAATGACCTGCTGTGTCAATTCTCACTGCCTTGTAATCCACATCGCGCATATCGGCTATGAGATCAAAAACAGGTATGCCTTTCTTTCTTGCGAAGGCAACCACCTCGCTGTAAGGATACTCCTTGCTTGAATGCCTTGCGAACGGCTTGTCCGTTACAGGGAAGAGCACGATCAGCAGATTTGAGCTGTTTGCGCGCGCTAAACTGTGTATGCGGTCAATCGCTTCCAGAGCCTTTTTGCGGGTGAGGCTGTATTCTACTGTGTATTTCTTGATATTCCATTTCGTTCTGAGCGCATCCACACGCAGGTTCAGATAGCGGAAAAGCATAGAATACTCGCTCAATAACTTGTTCAACTCAAGCGGAATGGGCAGCGACATCGGAAGGACATCTTCACCGATGGTCAGAACATAAGTCCCTTTACGCGTTGTGTATTGCGGGTGGCGGTTTGAATAGACGAAATTTGTGAAATCGTTCCGCGTGAATTCAAGTATCACAAGATGCGGACTGAATTTCATCCCGTGGCGCTCAAAGGCGATCGCTTCCTGAAAAGGGCTGTAGGAACCCCAACTGAAATTTGCGACAGCGAAGCCGGGACCTTCGGGTTGTGTCTTGTTGAGAAGTTCTTCAATTATAGCAGAGAAAATTTCCCATAAATTTTCTCTGCCGCCGAAGCCGTAGCCGATTGAATCGCCCAGCAGGACGATGCGCTTCTGCTTGCTGACGACACTTTTATCAAAAAAACGATTGCGAAAATCGGGGATGAAATTTTTGTTCGTTTCCTCGTCATCTTTAACGACAATATCAGGTTCCCAGTAGATGCCGCCGCGCATTGACTTGACGCGGGGGTAAGCCTCGCCAGCCTTGTTGGCAGCCTGCACACGGGTAGGGCTTACGAAAAGCGCCCACCTGGAATGCGCCATCATGCGCAATACTCCCTCCGCCACGAGGGATATAAACAAAACAGAAATGATAGCGATACATAACTTAACGAGGTAGGATTTCAGAATTTTGATCATAGTGAATTAATTATAGCAATATCTATTACAAAACTCTATTTCTTTTTTCATTTTTTATTTCCAATAAAGCCGCAGATTACGCGGATAGCACGGATTCCTTGTCGTCAAAGCATTAAGAACCGATCGGAAAAATAAATAAAACAACGGCAGCAGGTTTTGGCCTGATGTTTATATTGGTGCTTGAGAAAATTAACAGTGAAGGTTATTAATGGAAACATGCAGTTTGCGATTAGTAAATTTCGGAGTGCGACATCACGATGTCGCTTTCATTTACGGCGACATGTCGCCGTATAACAAAGCGGTGTCGTGCCACCGCACTCCAAATCAAACTTAACTCCTACTGAAGATTAGTTACAGTAATCTTCATTTTCCAGTTGATTATTTTATTGAAGTATTTTCTTCTGCGAATTTCAGCATTCTCTCAACACGGCGGCTGAAGGCGACGGGATCAACGCGCTCGTAGCCGAGTTTTTGCGCTAACTCGTCTGGCTGTAACTTTGACCCTGATGACCACAACTCTTTCAGGAATTTTCCTGACTCCGGATTATCAAGCCAGTTTTCGCCGAACCGTTTTTCAATCGCCTCTTCTATCTGTGCGGCGAGGAAAAATGACCTTGAATAATCGGCAGAATAGAAGAACGGGTCAACATCGGTTCGGAATCGGAGCGCATCGGAGGGAGTGAGTTCAAAGCCGTAGGCATCACTGAAGAGGACGCGGTAAACTTCCTGAAGGTCGCCCGTTTGACCTTTGTAGTAAGTTTTGTAGAGCGCGGTGTCGCCGCCGTGGAGGACGCTCTCGTAAAGCAACTTTGCGCCTGCATATCTGCGGATGAAATAGATGTTCCAGAAGGCGCGGTTGCGGACGAGTTTTGCGATGTCCCCATCGGTCATTACGGGAATCTTTTTCTCCACGCCGAAGAAGCGGTTGTAATCTTCAACGAGCGTGCGGAATTTGCGCAGCCAGTGCGGATTGCCCCATTGATTTTCAAAGAAGCCTGCGTAAGCCTCCGTTATGGCGTTGTTGCCGAGTTCCTGGAATTCCCAGACATCGGTTGTAGTGTTGCCAAAGTGCAATGCGTGCCCGCTCTCGTGGAAGAAGGTTTCAAAATCGGAGACTCCGCCCGACGGCTTGACGGTTATTCGTATATCGCGCGGCACATGGATGGAATAGCAAGCGGCGCGCGGCTCCTTCTTCGGGCGTTTCTCTTCGTCAACATAAATCTCCGTTCCCGCTGCGGTCTTGAAGTTAAGTCCGAGTCCTTCAGCGAACAATCGGAATGACGGCGTTACCAGTTCCTCCGGCAGATACGGAGTGAAATACGGCACCTGCGCGAAGTAGCCGATGTCAGCACGGCTGAACTTCTCAAGCGGGAAGCCCATCACCCATTCCACTTCGTGCCGTAGA